>CAKVFO010000001.1 GCA_934746785.1 uncultured Clostridium sp.
CTTAAGAACAGCTGAAGATATAGCTAAGTTAAGAGGAAAATCTGTTGAAGAAATATTAGGTTAGGAGGTATATTGCGATGGCAAAGTTAAGAGTTACATTAGTAAAGAGCTTAATAGGTAGAAAGAAAGACCATATCGCTACTGCAAATGCCCTTGGACTTAAGAAGATTGGTAAGACAGTAGAACATGAGGGAACTCCTCAAATACAAGGTATGATTAACAAGATAGATTACTTATTAAAAGTAGAAGAAGTATAAAAAAGAGGAGGTGCATTGAATATGAAACTTCATGAATTAAGCCCAGCAGCTGGTAGCAGAAAAGCTCCTAAAAGAGTTGGTAGAGGTACTGGTTCTGGATTAGGAAGAAACGCTGGAAAAGGTGAAAAAGGTCAAAAGGCTAGATCAGGCGGTGGAGTTAGACCTGGTTTTGAAGGGGGTCAAATGCCTCTTTATAGAAGACTTCCAAAGAGAGGTTTTACAAATATATTTGCTAAGAAGATTGTTAGCATAAATGTTGACAGATTAAATATATTTGAAAACGGAACAGAAGTTACTCCAGAAGTTTTACTTGAAAGAAGAGTTATAAGTAAAGTAATGGACGGAGTTAAGATATTAGGAAACGGAAACTTAGAAAAAAGCTTAACTATAAAAGGATGTAAGCTATCAAAGGCTGCTGTTGAAAAAGTTGAAGCAGCTGGAGGAAAAGTTGAGGTGATTTAATATGCTATCAACCCTACGTAATGCCTGGAAGGTCCCAGATTTGAGAAAAAAGTTTTTTTGGACAATTATTTTAATTGCTATTTTTAGGATGGGAACTCATATTCCTGTAGCAGGAATTGATTCAAGTTTTCTAAAACAACAAGTTTCTCAAAGTGGATTACTTGGTTTCTATGATTTAATATCTGGAGGAGCTTTTAGTAACTTCAGTATTTTAGCACTAGGTGTAATGCCATATATTAATGCTTCGATAATTATGCAATTGTTAACAATTGGTATACCTTCACTTGAGCAAATTCAAAAAGAAGGTGAAGAAGGTAGAAAAAAGATACAACAATGGACACGTTATTTAGCTATTGTTATAGCAATTACTCTTTCTTATGGAGTAGTTGCATCTCTATCACAAAAGGGTGGCACTAACGGAATGACAACTCCTCAGTATTTAATAGTATTACTTTCTTTAATTGTTGGATCTACGTTTTGTATATGGCTTGGAGACCAAATTACAGTCAAAGGTTTTGGAAATGGAACATCTATTTTAATATTTGTAAATATTATTTCTAGATTACCACTTACAGTGGCTAGAGTGTTTCAATTAAAACAAGCTGGAACTGTAACAATTGTGGAATTAGCACTATTTTGTGTGGGTGCAGCTGTACTTCTAATTTCTGCAATTTATTTCAGCTTAGCTGAAAGAAGAATACCTGTACAATATGCAGGTAAAGCTGTAGGAAATAGAGTTATGAAGGGACAGTCAACACATATTCCATTTAGCATCATTGGTGCAGCAGTTATTGCTATTATTTTTGCAATGTCTGTAATGGGATTCCCTGAAGCAGTTGCTAACTTTTTCCCAAATGCAGATTGGGCTCAATGGATACTTACAAGTGATTATAGTATTTTTAATAAAAATACATGGATGTATCCTGTAGTTTATGCTGTATTAACTATATTCTTCACTTGGTTTTATAATGAAGTAACGTTAAAGCCTGATGAAATTGCAGAAAACTTAAATAAGTCTGCAGGATTTGTACCAGGTATTAGACCAGGTGAACAAACAACAAGATATTTTGAACGTATAGTTGCTAAAATATCAATTGTAGGAGGAATTTATGCTGCTATTTTAGCTATAATTCCAATACTTGTTGATTCGTATACGGATTTTGCAAACATTTCATTTGGCGCAACAGCAATACTTATCATTATTGGTGTAGCATTAGATTTTTCTAAGAGATTAGAATCACAAATGGTTATGCGTCATTATGAAGGTTTTCTTAAATAGATAATTTTAATATGGAGATGACGCCAGTGAAGATTGTATTATTAGGTCCTCCAGGAGCTGGAAAAGGAACACAAGCCAAATCAATTAGTAATAGATATTCAATTCCACATATTTCAACAGGGGATATTTTCAGAAAGAATATTTCAGAGAATACTCCCTTAGGAATTGAAGCTAAAAGTTTTATGGATAATGGTCAGTTAGTACCGGATGAAGTTACTATAAACATGGTTAAGGAAAGACTTAAGGAAGATGATTGTAAGAATGGTTATCTTTTGGATGGGTTTCCAAGAACAGTTAGTCAAGCGGAAGCTTTAGAGTCATTTTTAAATAATAGAAATGAAAGATTGAATACAGCTTTACTAATAGATGTACCAACTAATTTCATTTTAGAAAGAATGACAGGAAGAAGAGTCTGTCCTTCATGTGGAGCTAGTTATCATGTTAAGTTTAATCCAGCTGTTGATGGAAAGTGTGCACTTTGTGGAACAGAAGTTGTTCAAAGAAAAGATGATACTGAGGAAACAGTAAAAGAAAGACTTGATGTTTATGAAGAACAAACTCAACCACTAATTGATTTTTATAAAGGAAAAGAATTACTTTCAGTAGTGGATGGAACAAAAGCTATAAATGAAGTATTTGAAAATATATGTGATGTACTAGGAAAAACTAAATAATGATTAAGTTGAAAAATAATTATGAAGTTGATTCTATGCGCAAAGCAGGTAAAATAGTAGCTGAAACTTTACAAGTTGTAGAGTTTAATATTAAGCCTGGTATCACAACTGCAGATCTTGATAGAATTGCAGAAGAATTTATTATTAACAGTGGTGCAATACCTTCATTTAAAGGTTTATATGGATTTCCAGCATCATTATGTATATCAGTAAATGATGAAGTAATACATGGAATACCTGGTTCTTATATCTTAAAAGATGGAGACATAGTTAGTGTTGATTGTGGCGCTTGCATTGAAGGATTTCATGGAGATGCTGCAAGAACATTTTCGGTAGGAAATGTATCAGACGATGCTAAAAGGTTAATAGAAGTTACTAAAAAAAGCTTTTTTGAGGGAATAAAAGTAGCTCAAGTAGGCAATAATTTGACAGATATTTCATGTGAAATACAAAGATATGTTGAGTCATCAGGGTTTTCAGTTGTGAGAGATTATGTTGGGCATGGAATTGGTAGAAGTGTTCATGAAGATCCTGATGTACCTAATTTCGGAAGATCAGGTAGAGGTCCTAAACTTGTAGAAGGCATGGTTTTAGCAATAGAGCCAATGGTGAATGCAGGGAGTTATAGGGTGAAAACTTTAAAAAATAGATGGACTGTTGTAACATGTGATAAAAGTTTATCAGCACATTATGAAAATACTGTTGCAATTTTACCAGATGGACCGGAAATACTGACACTGATTTAAATAAAGTGTTGCTTAGTTATAAATCTGAAAGATAATATGTAAGATTTATACTAAGGTAATCATCGAGGTGAATAAAATTTGCAGAACAATGACTTGATTGGAAAAGTAGTACGCTCTAAAGCTGGAAGAGATGAAAATCATTTATATGTAATTATTGGGCAGCTTGATAATGATTATGTTTTGATAGTTAATGGAAAGACAAAGACATTAGAAAAGCCTAAGAAGAAAAAAATTAAGCATTTAGATTTTTTAAATACAATAGATGATAAATTCAAAACAGCAATAGATTTAAAGGATAAATGTACAGACTTAGAAATTAAGAGATTTTTAAAATTTGAAGGCATTGTTAAGGAGGGTTGATTACCTTATGTCAAAAGATGATGTAATAGAAATGCAAGGTACAGTCTTAGAGGCTTTACCAAATGCTATGTTTCAAGTAGAACTTGAAAGTGGGCATAAGATTTTAGCACATATATCAGGAAAATTAAGAATGAACTTCATTAGAATTTTACCAGGTGATAAAGTTACAGTAGAGCTTTCACCATATGATCTAACAAGAGGTAGAATTACTTGGAGAGCTAAATAAGATAGAATTTAATTCTGTCATACAAATACAAGGAGGGTTAGCTATGAAAGTAAGACCATCAGTTAAGCCTATTTGCGAAAAGTGCAAGATTATAAGAAGAAAAGGAAGAGTAATGGTAATCTGTGAAAATCCAAAGCACAAGCAAAAACAAGGCTAATAGATAAATTTATTAGACAAAAAATACAGTTAAGGCATTTAAAATTTATTGACTTTTATAGTAAAGTCAAATATGATTATATAGGCATTAATTTAATAATTAGGTTTTAGGAGCGGCTGACATAGAGAGTTATCTCTCTTATGCCTAAAATTTTATTATATACTATAAATCAACTTTTTAAGGCATTTTAATTACCAGGAGGTGTAAATTTCAATGGCAAGAATTGCAGGTATCGATTTACCAAGAGAAAAAAGAGTTGAGATTGGTTTAACTTATATATTTGGTATAGGATTATCAACTTCTCAAAAGATATTAGCTGTTACAGGAATCAATCCTGATACAAGAGTTAAAGATCTTTCAGAAGATGAAGTTAACGAAATCAGAACTTACATTAATAAAAACTTAAATGTTGAAGGTGACTTAAGAAGAGACGTTGCATTAAACATTAAGAGATTACAAGAAATAGGATGCTATAGAGGAATTAGACATAGAAAAGGTCTTCCAGTAAGAGGACAAAAAACTAAGACAAATGCGAGAACAAGAAAAGGTCCTAAGAAGACTATCGCAAATAAGAAGAAGTAATAAGGAGGGAAGATAATGGCAGCTCAAAAGGTTAAAAAGACTAGAAGAAGAAAAGAAAGAAAAAACGTTGAGCATGGTGCAGCACACATCAAGTCAACTTTCAATAACTCAATTGTTACTTTAACAGATGCAGCAGGAAATGCATTATCGTGGTCAAGTGCAGGAGCTTTAGGATTCAGAGGATCTAAGAAGAGCACTCCTTTCGCAGCACAAATGGCAGCAGAAACTGCAGCTAAAGCAGCAATGGAACATGGATTAAAGAGCATTGAAGTATATGTTAAAGGACCAGGTGCAGGTAGAGAAGCAGCAATAAGATCTTTACAAGCAGCTGGATTAGAAGTAACTTTAATTAAAGATGTTACTCCAATTCCACACAACGGATGTAGACCACCAAAAAGAAGAAGAGTCTAGTACGGACCAAAACAGGAGGTGTAATTAATGGCAAGATATACTGGAGCTACATGTAGATTATGTAGAAGAGAAGGTATGAAATTATTCCTTAAAGGGGATAGATGTTATACAGATAAATGTGCTTTTGCTAGAAGAAGTTATGCACCAGGACAACATGGAGCAGACAAGAAAAAAATCTCTGGATACGGTGTTCAATTAAGAGAAAAGCAAAAAGCAAAAAGAATATATGGTGTTTTAGAAAGTCAATTCAGAACTTACTATGAAAAGGCTGAACACTTAAGAGGAATTACAGGTGAAAACCTACTTAGATTACTAGAATTAAGACTTGATAACGTAGTTTATAGATTAGGTTACGGTGCATCAAGAAATGAAGCTAGACAATTAGTAACTCATGGACATTTCTTAGTAAATGGTAAGAAAGTTGATATCGCTTCATATAAAGTATCAGTTAATGATGTAATAACTGTTTCTGAAAAGAGCAGAGGAAGCGAAAAATTCAAGACTTTTGCTGAAAATCCAAAAACATTACCAAAATGGTTAGAAGCAAATGTTGAAAACTACGAAGGCAAAGTAGTTGCTGAACCAACAAGAGAAGATATTGATGTTCCAGTTAATGAAACTCTTATCGTTGAGTTATACAGCAAGTAATATATAAATATTTGCTGTATAAATTTATTTATTACAGCAAATATAGAATAAGTTGCCCTCAGAAGGTTGCCATTTTAATAATAAGGAGGGTTTGTGTATGTTAGAAATAGAAAAGCCAATAATCGAGTGTGTAGAAGCGAATGAGGATGGTACTTATGGAAAATATGTAGTTGAACCTTTAGAAAGAGGATATGGAATTACTTTAGGTAATGCGCTTAGAAGAATTTTATTATCATCTTTACCAGGTGCAGCAACAACATCTGTTAAAATAGATGGAGTACTTCATGAATTCTCTACTGTACAAGGAGTTAAGGAAGATGTTACAGAATTAATTCTTAACATAAAAGCTTTAGCTTTAAGAATGAATGGTGAAGGTCCAAAGACTATATATATAGACGCTAAAGGACCAGGCGTTGTAACAGGCGCAGATATAAAGACTGACGGAGATGTTGAGGTTGTTAATAAAGATTTACATATTGCAACACTTGATGATGACGGAAGACTTTATATGGAATTAACAGTTAACAAGGGAAGAGGATATGTAACTCAAAATAAAAATAAGAGTGAAGATTTACCGATTTCTGCAATTGCTGTAGATTCAATATACACACCAGTAAAAAGAGTTAACTTTACTGTAGAAAATACAAGAGTTGGTCAGATTACTGATTATGATAAGTTAACACTAGAAATATGGACTAATGGTACTATAAAAATTGATGAAGCGATAAGTTTATCAGCTAAAATTCTTATAGAACACTTTAAGTTATTCATGTCATTAACAAATAATACTAATGATGTTGAGATAATGATAGAAAAAGAAGAAGATAAAAAGGAAAAAGTACTAGAAATGACTGTTGAAGAGCTTGATTTATCAGTTAGATCATATAACTGTTTAAAGAGAGCAGGAATCAATACTGTTCAAGAACTTGCAACAAGATCTATGGACGATATGATGAAAGTTAGAAATCTAGGAAAGAAATCCTTAGAAGAAGTTGAACATAAACTTAAAGAGTTAGGTTTATCGTTAAAACTAAACGACGAGTAAGGAGGTAAAAATCCATGGCAGGTTATCGTAAGTTAGGTCTACCTACAGACCAAAGAAAAGCTATGCTTAGAGGTCTTGTAACAAGCTTTTTAAAGTATGGTAAAATAGAAACAACTGAAACTAGAGCTAAGGAAACTAGAAGTATTGCAGAAAAAATGATCACTCTTGCTAAGAGAGGAGATCTTCATGCAAGAAGACAAGTTTTATCTTATGTTCAAGAAGAAGCAGTTGTTAAAAATCTTTTTGATAATATAGCTCCACAATACGCTGAAAGAAACGGTGGATATACTAGAATGTATAAAAAAGGTCCTAGAAGAGGGGACGGAGCTGAAGTAGTTATACTTGAATTAGTATAATTAATTAGGGGATTAAGTTTTTGCTTAATCCCCATTTTATGATATATAATTATTTTATATATTATAGAGGAGATAGTTATGATCTTTGTTTACGTAAATAGATATCTTTTGTATAATATATAAAAGTTAGTAGATAATTTGGAGGAATTATATGAGTGAAGATATGATAAGATTCCAAGGTGTAACATATAAGTACACTTCTATAGAAGATGATAATGAAGTAGAAAGATATGCTGTAAAAGGAATAGACTTAGAAGTTAAAAAAGGTGAATTTCTTGTTGTATTAGGTCATAATGGTTCGGGGAAATCGACTATTGCTAAACACATAAATGCATTAGTTCAGCCAAGTTCAGGAACAGTTATTATTGACGGAATGGATACTTCAAAAGAAGAGAATTTATGGGAAATTAGAAGTAAAGCAGGAATGGTATTTCAAAATCCTGACAATCAATTAGTTGCTACAATAGTAGAAGAAGATGTTGCTTTTGGTCCTGAAAATTTAGGGATAGATCCTAAAGAAATAAGAAAACGTGTAGATGATAGTCTTGAAAAGGTAGGAATGAGTGAGTATAAACGTCATGCACCTCATCTATTATCAGGAGGCCAAAAGCAAAGAATTGCTATTGCTGGAGTTCTTGCAATGCAACCTGATTGTATTGTATTTGATGAGCCAACTGCAATGCTTGATCCAAGTGGAAGAAAAGATGTTATGAATAGTATAATTGATTTAAATAAAAATTATGGAATAACTATAGTTTTAATTACTCATTATATGGATGAAGCAGCAATGGGAGATAGAATTGTTGTTGTTGATGATGGAAAAATAATTATGGAGGGAGTACCTAAGAAAGTATTCTCTCAAGTGGAAACTATGAAAAAAATAGGATTAGATGTTCCACAGGTTACTGAGCTTTCGTATGAGTTAAGAAAAGAAGGTATAGATATAGATTCTGAAATATTAAATATAGATGAGATGGTGGATGCATTATGTCAATTAAGATAGAAAATTTAACACATGTATATATGCAAAATGGTCCTTTTGAAAAGAGAGCTTTGGATAATGTTAATTTGGAAATTAAAGATGGGGATTTTGTAGCCATAATTGGTCACACAGGTTCAGGGAAATCTACATTAATCCAACATATGAATGGATTACTTAAAGCTACTGAAGGGCATATTTTTATAGATGATGTTGATATAACCAAGAAGGATGTTAAGTTAACGGATATAAGAAAAAAGGTAGGGTTAGTTTTTCAATATTCAGAATATCAATTATTTGAAGAAACTATTGAAAAAGATATCGCTTTTGGACCAAGAAATCTTGGATTAAGTAATGAAGAAATTAATAAGAGAGTAATTAAGGCTATGAATATGGTAGGACTTAATTATGAAACTTTTAAGGATAAGTCTCCATTTGATTTAAGTGGAGGTCAAAAGAGAAGAGTGGCAATAGCAGGTGTTATTGCAATGGAACCAAAAGTGTTAATTTTAGATGAACCAACTGCAGGTTTAGATCCTAAAGGTAGAGATGATATTTTAGCTCAGATAAGAAAACTTCATGATGAGTTTGGAATGACAATAATATTAGTAAGTCACAGTATGGAGGATGTAGCTAAGATTGCTCAAAAAGTTATTGTTATGGATAAGGGAAAAGTTGCTCTTAAAGGAACACCTGAAGAGGTATTTAAAGAAGTTGAAAAGCTTGAAGAGATAGGATTGGCAGTGCCTCAGGTTACATATTTAATGAAAGCATTAAAAGAAAGAGGTTTTAATGTATCAGATAATGCTTATACTATTGAACAAGCTAAAAGAGAAATTTTAAGAGTGCTAAAGAGCAATAAGTAAGGAGGAAGAAGATATGTTGCAAGATATAACTATAGGCCAATATATACCTGGAGAATCTTTTACTCATAAGCTTGATCCAAGAACTAAGATTATTATTTCAATCTTATTTATTGTTTCTTTATTTGTTATAAACAAGTTTCCAGGATATTTATTAGTTATTGCTTTTTTAGGAGCTATAATTATTAATTCCAAGGTTCCTTTAAGATTTATTGTTAAAGGTTTAAAGCCTATTTTATTTTTAGTATTGATTACGGGAATTTTAAATATATTCATGATTAAAGGAACAGAAGAAACTCTTTTGTTTCATTTAGGATTTTTAAATGTTTATGAGGAAGGTTTAAGCACTGCAGCATTTATGGCTTTAAGATTAGTGTTTTTAATAGTTGGCACATCTATGTTGACTTTAACTACATCACCTATAGAATTAACAGATGGTATAGAAAGATTGCTTAGACCCATAGGAAAGACTTTAGCTCATGAATTAGCTATGATGATGACAATAGCTTTAAGATTTATCCCTACGCTAATGGAAGAAACGGATAAGATAATAAAAGCACAGGAAGCAAGAGGTGCTGATTTTGACTCAGGAAATATAATTCAAAAGGCTAAAAGTTTAATACCTATTTTAGTACCTTTATTTATTAGTTCATTTAGAAGAGCTGATGAGTTAGCTATGGCTATGGAGTCAAGATGTTATAGAGGTGGAGCGGGAAGAACAAGAATGAAAGAATTAAAATATTCTTTTAGGGATGTAGTAGCTTATGGAATTTTTATGATTTTATTTATATCAAGTTTTGTTATAAGATTTGCACTATAAGAGGTTTTTTATGAAGAATATTAAATTGACACTTGAATATGATGGCACCAATTATGGGGGATGGCAAAAACAGAATAATAATAGAACTATCCAAAAAGAGCTTGAAAAGGCTATTAGAAAAGCAACAGGTGAAGATGTTGAAGTGACAGGAAGCTCTAGAACTGATGCAGGAGTTCATGCAAGAGGAATGGTAGCTAACTTTAAAACTAGTAGTACAATTCCTCCAGAACGTTTTAGAGAAGCTGTGAATAGGAATTTACCAGACGATATTGCGATAATTAAGTCTGAAGAGGTAAATAAAGATTTTCATGCTAGATATAATTCAAAAGGTAAGACATATAGTTATACTATTAGTAATAGATATGAAAAGGTATCTATAGGTAGAAATTATATGCTTCATGTAAAAGATCAGCTAGATTTTGATAAAATGCAAGAAGCTTGTAAATATTTTGTTGGAAAACATGATTTTGAAGCTTTTAAGACTAATGGAAGTTCAGTGAAAACTTCTGTTAGGACAATTAGGGAATTATATATGGAAAAAGATAATGATCTTATCAAGATTTTTATAACAGCTGATGGTTTTTTATATAATATGGTTAGAATTATAGTTGGTACATTAGTTGAAGTTGGCAAAGGGAAAATAGGGCCTGATAATATAAAAAATATTATATTGTCTAAGGATAGAACTAAGGCGGGACCATGTGTTCAACCTAATGGATTAGTATTAGAAAAAGTTTATTATTAATATCAAAAAAAGTAGAAAATGTGTTGACACGCCCGTAAGCGTGTATTATAATAAATTTGTTTGTTAGAAATATTTATGTGTAAAAGATCCACTAGCCCCGGGTCTTGACATATAAGCAATACTTAAGATTAAGTAGAGCAAGATGTAAGTTCAGGGAGGGAAATAGATGAAATCATACATTGCAAAAGCACAAGACGTTGAAAGAAAATGGTATGTTGTAGATGCTGCTGGTAAGCCACTAGGAAGAGTTGCTAGCCAAGTTGCTTCAATATTAAGAGGAAAAAATAAACCAACATTTACACCAAATGTTGACTGTGGAGATTATGTAATAGTAATCAATGCAGAAAAAGTTGTTTTAACTGGTAAGAAGTTAGATCAAAAAATGTATAGAAAGTACAGCGGTTACGTTGGAGGATTAAAGGAAACTCCTTATAGAGAAGTTTTAGCTAAGAAGCCTGAATTAGCTTTTGAAGAAGCTGTAAGAAGAATGCTTCCAACAGGTGTTTTAGGAAGACAAATGCTTAAGAAATTAAAAGTATACAGAGGCGAAGATCATAATCACGACGCTCAAAAACCAGAAGTACTTGAATTAAGATACTAATACACAGCTCGGGAGGAGGAGTATAAAATGGCAAAAGTTCAATATATGGGAACTGGAAGAAGAAAAAAATCAGTTGCAAGAGTAAGACTAGTACCAGGAAATGGTAATGTAGTTATAAATAAGAGAGATATCGAAAACTTTTTTGGTTTAGAAACATTAAGAATGATTGTTAACCAACCATTAGTTTTAACTGGAACTAAGGATAAGTTTGACGTTTTAGTAAATGTTCACGGTGGTGGATTTACAGGTCAAGCTGGAGCAATCAGACATGGAATTTCTAGAGCTTTAGTTAAAGCTGACGAAGCTTTAAAGCCAGAATTAAAGAAGGCTGGATTCTTAACTAGAGATCCAAGAATGAAGGAAAGAAAGAAATACGGTCTTAAGAAAGCAAGAAGAGCTCCACAATTCTCAAAGAGATAGTAAGGATAACATTAATTTTTTCAAAACCCTTGATTATTCAAGGGTTTTTTTACATATAGGAAAAGTTATTACGTTAGCTGTTTTAGCTTTGTTTATTTATCCAACCTTTTGTTGAAATATGGAGTGCAAGTTTTGAAAGTTCAGTTGATGTAATGGCTGTATTACCATCAATCCAGTTAACGATAACACTATATATACCATTTGATAAAAATACTTTAACTAATTCCCACTCAGATTCAGAATAAATGAGCGGTTTAGTTTTTTTAAAAGTGTCTGTTAGACGAGTCTTTAGACATTTGTTAGCAAAGTCTGAATCTGAAGAGTAATAATGAAATAGTAACTGAGCTTGCTTTTTATTTTCAGAGAGATAATTACAAATCATTTCAATTTGCTCATCCAAGGGCATAATATCTTTAGAGTTTTCTTTTGTACATACTTTATTCATTCCATTTATTAATTCGTTTCCTATATCAGCTAAAACATCATATTGGCTTCCATAATGATTATAGAAAGTAGTTCTATTATTGGATTGCTTTTAGAACACTAATATATAAGAAGTTGGGAGAATTAAAACAACCTTTTTCTGAAGAGGAAGTCATGAAAGCAAGGAGGTATATGTAAGATGAAAGCTTATAGAGATTATTGGTATAAGTTAACAATAGTATTTGTTTTAGGATTATCTTTTTGGACAATTTGCTGGGGAGATAATGTTCTTTCAGATATTCAGAGAATTTTAATGTGTAGTTTAATTGCGTTATTTGTTCATCAATTTGAGGAATATATATTTCCAGGAGGTGGTCCTGTAGTTATTAATTATGCTAATTTTAATGAAAGAGAAAGGTTTCGTAATTATCCTGGAAATATGAAATCATCTGCAATTGTAAATACTTTATCACAGGTAATTTATCTCATTGCTATTTTATGTCCGCAAATAATATGGCTTGGAATTGTAACAATGTTTTTTAATTTATTTCAACTTCTTGGCCATGGAATAAAGATGAATAAAGGACTCAAAACTTGGTATAATCCAGGACTTGCTAGTGTTATATTTTTATTTGTTCCAATTTCTATATGGTATTTTAGATATATTAGTATATATAATCTTGCTAATGGCTTTACATGGTTTTTAGGAATTGTAGCATTTTTATTATTATTATTAGTAACTACTATTTTGCCAGTTCAAATTTTAAAGGATAAAAATTCACCTTATTCAATTCCCCAGGAACAAATTAATAAACTTAATGATGTATTGAAAATTTCTTCACTTTGTAAAGATAATAAAATAGAATTAAACTAGGTATATTCTAGTAGAATAAATATAGAAAATTCTCCACATAATAAATTTAAAGTATTATTATGTGGAGGATTTATTTTATGAAATTATATAGAGCAGTTCTTAGTATATTTATAGTATTTTCAATGTTTATAATACCTAACACAGATGTAAGAGCTGATGAAGAATGTAAGGGAATTATTTTGATAGATGCAGGGCATGGAGGAAGCGATGGAGGAGCAAAAGGTAAGTCTTGTACTATAGAAAAGGATATTAATTTAGAGATAAGTAAAAAACTTAAAGAAAAGTTAAGTGATGAAGGGTATAAAGTTTTTTTGACACGAGAAGAGGATACTGAATTAGCTAAGACTAAAGTTGCTGATCTTGATGCAAGGTGTAAGATGAAGAAGGAAACTAATTGTGATGTGTTTATTTCTATTCATCAAAATAAGTTCAATTCTGAAAGATGTTTTGGTGCACAGGTATGGTATGCAGATAATGAAAAGAGTAATACTATAGCTGATTTAATTCAAGATTCTTTAAAGGAGAAAACTGAAGATAATAATAAGAGGATTGCAAAGGCTGCTAAGAAACAGTATAGGATTTTAAGAGATGGATATGATGGAGCATGTGTAATTGTTGAATGTGGTTTCTTATCTAATGGTGCTGAGGAAAAAAGACTTAAGACAGATGAGCATCAAAATAAAATAGTGGATGGAATTGTATGTGGAGTAAATAAATATTTTGAAGAAATTAAATAATTTCCGGGGAAATGTAAAAATAGCTGTCAGAATTAATGGCAGCTGTTTTTGTATGTAAAATTATAATATGATTACTTTTTTGTGTGTAGGGTTGTAAAAAGAAGTAAAAAACAATAAAATAATATTATTAATAATAAGGGAGGCACTATTATGCGTGAAATACATATTGATAAGGTTATTGAAGTAGTAAAGAACTTATGTATTGAAGCTAATTATTTTATTGGGGACGATATAAAAAATGCTTTGCAAAAATCTAAGGATGAGGAGCCTTATGATATAGCAGAAGATGTTTTAGATAAGATTATATTGAATGATAATATTGCAGCAGAAAATAAGATGCCTATGTGTCAAGATACTGGGATGGCATGTGTTTTTTTAGAAATTGGACAAGATGTTCATTTTGTTGGAGGACTTTTAGAAGATGCTATTAATGAAGGGGTAAGACAAGGTTATAAAGAAGGGTACTTAAGAAAGTCTGTGGTTGGAGATCCTATTGAAAGAGTTAATACTAAGGATAATACACCAGCTTTAATTTACTATGACATAGTAGAAGGAGACAAGGTTAAGATAACTGTTGCTCCTAAGGGATTTGGCTCAGAAAATATGAGTAGAATAGGAATGTTAAAGCCAGCTGATGGACTTCAAGGTGTTAAGGACTTTATTATTGAAACTGTGAAACTTGCAGGGCCTAATCCATGTCCACCTATGGTTGTTGGTGTTGGAATTGGAGGAAGCTTTGATAAGGCTGCTTATTTGGCTAAGAAAGCTCTTACAAGACCAATTGATAGATCTAATAATAATGAGTTCTATAAGAATCTAGAAGAGGAACTTCTTGAAAAGATTAATGAGTTAGGAATCGGACCTCAAGGTTTTGGTGGAAAGACTACTGCTTTAGGTTTAAATATTGAAGTTTATCCCACACATATTGCAGGGTTACCTGTTGCTGTAAATATTAATTGTCATGCAACAAGACATAAGGAATTTATTTTATAGGAAGGGGATTTTGTAATATGAAAATTAGAATAGATACACCATTAACTAAGGATAAGACTGTTAATTTAAAGGCTGGTGATACTGTACTATTATCGGGTGTGATTTATACAGGTAGAGATGCAGCTCATAAAAGATTAATTGAGTTATTAGATAAAAATGAAAAACTTCCAATAGATGTTGAAAATGAAGTTATATATTATGTTGGCCCAAGTCCTGCTAAACCAGGTCAAGTTATTGGATCAGCAGGACCAACAACTAGTTATAGGATGGATCCATATGCGCCAAGATTAATGGATTTAGGATTAACAGGTATGATTGGAAAGGGGGCAAGAAATCAAGAAGTTATTGATGCTATGAAGAGAAATAAGGCTGTATACTTTGGAGCAATTGGTGGAGCAGCAGCTCTTATAGGAAAGAGTATTGTTAAATCAGAAATAATTGCGTATGAGGATTTAGGATCTGAAGCTATTAGAAGGATGGAAGTTAAGGATATGCCTCTTGTAGTTGTAATTGATAGTGAAGGTAATAATTTATATGAATTAGGACCTAAGAGTTATTTTCAACAAATATCATCTAAATAATAAAGTGCCTTCCATATTAAGTGTGGAAGGCGTTTTACTAGATGTTTGTGAAACCTTTACCTCTTACTTCTGATACATCAAGAATGCTGATGAATGCTGAAGAGTCGATTGCTAGTATTTGTGTTTTTAAATGAATCATTTCTCGTGATGTTACGATGCAGTATAGCATACGTTTATTGCAATCTGTAAATTCTCCTTTTGCAGATAGTGAGGTTACGCCTCTATTTAGGTCTTTCATTATGTAATCAATAACTTCTTTTTCTTTGTTTGTAAGGATAAGCATAAGTCTTTTACTTGAGAATCCTCTAAGTACTTTATCTAAAACAAAACCTTGAATGAACATTGATATAAGTGTGTATAATGCTCTAGGCAGTCCAAATATAAAAGCAGCAATTGAAACAATAAGTAAGTTCATAGCAAAGCCAACAGAACCTATATTAAAGTTTGAGTATTTTTGCCTTATAATCATGTTTATTATGTCAGCACCACCTGTTGAACCATTTCTTAAGAAAACTAGTCCATATCCTAAACCACAAAGTATTCCACCATATATACAATATAGTAAAATATCATTTACTTCTATGATACTAGAAAAGGATTTTGTTATAATAAGAGATAGTGACAGTGAAGTCATTCCTATTGCTGAATATAAAGTAAACTTTTTTGAAAGTTTTTTGTAGCTCAAGAAGAATAGTGGTAAGTTAAGTAGAAATACTGAGTATCCTGAATCTATACCTGTTAGGTATTCTAAAATAAGTGCTATACCAGTAATACCACCACTAAGTAATTTTGCATGAACTAGGAAAAGGTTAATACCTACTGATGCAATAAAACAACCTATAAATATTAATATTACATCTAAAATAAAGTTTTTATGTTTTTTGATTAAAGTAATCATAAATGTACCTCTTAGATAAAAGTTTAATCTTTCAACATAATTATATAAAAAAGGCGAAAAAAAGTTAAGGCTTTCTGTAAAAAAGATATTAATTTATCAATAAAGAACTATTATCTGAGAGAAAATTTGACGAATTTTGCAAAGGAGGCTAATTTTAATGAGTATATTTAAACTGCCAGGAAATTTAAAAGTGAAAAAAGTGATATTAGCAGTATTAGTTTTAATATCTATAGGAGTAATTATTGAGTTTGCTTCTGGAAATAAAAAAGCCGATGTGAATGAAGTAACCAAATTTGAAGAAAATGCAGAGGATAATAATGAAGAGATATTAGTACCAGAGAATATTATAAGTGAAGAGGATAGTCTTTATAGTGATGCTTATAATACTTTCTTTACAGGAGATTATTCTGGAACTATAGGAAAGGCAGATGCTATTATAGATAAGTATCCTGAAAGTTCTAAGGGATATAATATAAGAGGAATAGCTAAGGCTTTTGCAGGAAATTTTGAAAATGGGATGAAGGATATAGATAAAGCTTTAGATATTAATCCTAACTTTGGATATGCAAGATATAATAAAGCTTTAAATTATGAACTTTATGGACATTATGATGAATCACTTAAGTGGTATGATAAGGCTTTAGAAGTTGAAGATTATATGTGGAGTTATTATGGTATTGCTTCTATTTATGGAAGACGCGGAGATGCAGCTAATACTGTAAAGTATCTTAATAAAGCTGTGGAAGCAGAGAAGGCTGAAGGCAAATCAGCTATAAGAGAAGAGGCAAAAACAGAGAAGGACTTTGATCCAGTAAGAAGCAATCAGGAATTTAAAAATTTTATTAATGGTTAACATATAAAAAATCAGCTGCTAAGTTTTAGCTGCTGATTTTTAAGAATTCTTTATAAGTATGTTGTCTTACCTATTTAAAATAAGCTTATAATTGAATTCTAAATAATGAGTTAAGACATTTAAAAGCAAAAGTTTGATGCAAACAATATTATTATCTTGTAAGATGACAAGAATTATACGTAAGTATGATTATAGCTTTTAGATAGCTGTGTTAGGAAAGCTACTATAGTTTATTGAAAAAGTACATTTTACAAGTATAAAATGTTTGCAAAATTTAAAGAACACCTCCTTCTTTTATATATGTTTTTGCAAGTACAGTATATAAAAGAAAACTTAAATAAAGCTTAAATATATTAGGTAGTCTTTTTATACTGAATAGTAAATTATGAGGTGATGAATATGAGGATTTTAATTGTAGAAGATGAGGTTCAATTATCATAGGCTCTAGGTGTGATTTTAGAAAAGAGAGGATAGGGACTCCTATAATATTACTTACTGCTAAAGGAGATATATCTGATAAAGTGCAGGGGTTAGATTGCGGGGCGGATGATTATTTAGCAAAGCCTTTTTATACTGAAGAACTTTTAGCAATGATAAGGGCTCTCAGCAGGAGAAAAGGAGAAGTTATTAGTAATAATTCATTGATATATGAAGACATAAGTTTAAATATATATAATTTGGAATTAAGTTCTGCTAATAAGAGTATAAAACTTACTGCTAAGGAGAGTGGACTTTTGGAACTTCTAATTAATAGAAGAGGTATTATTACGAGTAAGGATGATATTATCAATAAATTATTGGGATATGAATCAGAGGCAGAGCATAATAATGTTGAGGTTTATGTATCTTTTATAAGAAGAAAACTTACTCATTTAAAGTCAAAAGTTATAATAAAAGCGGTGAGAAACGTTGGATATATTCTAGAATATAAGGATGGAATATGATATAAAGGAATCTAAAGTACTATATAGAAGTGAAAATAACATGGATGATAGCGATATAAATAATGTAATAGGTGAAGTATTAAATAATAAAAAAGATAAGGGTTTTATAGAAAGTAATGATTATAATTTAGCTTATGTATATAGGGTTATTCCTATAGGAGTAGAAATAGCATTGAGAGATAACACTATATATCAAAAGACTATGAGAAAGCTTGTAATTTCTTCGATAGTTATAGGAGCTTTTAGTATATTTTTAGCTTATTTAATTTCTTTATATATTGCTAATAAGGCTGTAAAACCAGTTGAAGAGGCTTATAATTCCCAAAAGAGATTTATTGCAGATGCTTCGCATGAATTAAAAACTCCTTTGGCTGTTGTTAAAACAAATTTAGAGATATTAAAAGCAAATAGATATGAAAGTGTTGAGAGTCAAGAAAAGTGGATTGAATATATTTCATTTCAGACAGATAGAATGTCGAAACTTGTTAATGATTTGTTGTATTTAGCTAAAGCAGATAATAATGAAGTTTTAGGTGAAAAGTCAGAATTTAATATAAGTGATGTTATAATGAATCAATTATTAAGTTTTGAAGCTATAGTTTATGAGAATAGTCTTAGTTTAGATTATGATATTCAAGATGAGATTAAGTTTTTTGGAAATAGAGAAGGTGTTAATCAAGTTGTAGGAATATTACTTGATAATGCAATTAAGCATTCTTATAAAAATAAAGATATTATTGCGAAGTTGGTTGAGAATAAAGGAGTCATTACTTTTTCCGTTACTAATTATGGCGATACAATATCTAAGGAAGATTTGGATAGAATCTTCGATCGTTTTTATAGGATTGATAAATCGAGATCTAGAGAAAAGGGAGGTCATGGATTAGGGCTATCTATAGCTAAAACAATAGTTGAAAAGGAAGGCGGGAATTAGGCATTTTATATAGTTTTATGTTTTTATAAGTATACATAATAAACAAAAAATAGTTATATAATTAAAAAGTGGGATATACTTTAAAAAATGTGGTATTATGAGAATGTGTGTGAGGTGATATTTTAAATGGTAAAAAAGGAAGAAAGTCGGAGAATAACAATAAAAAAGAAAATCTTATTTATTACTATGACATTGGTAGTATGTTCAATCTTTCTTTTATCGGCGGTATCAGTATATGGATTTATTAATAATGCTAAGACAAACTTTACTGAGAAGTCAGACGCAATTAATAATTATATCAATGTATTGATAAACTCTAAATTTGATAGTATTGAAAGTACTATAAATAATTATGCATCAAATTTGAGTTTAAATAATTCCATTGAATTAAATAAGCAGCTAGAATCTATAAAAGAAAGTATAACAGAGGTTACAAGTGTGTATTATTGTAGTACAGATGATAAGAAAGTAGAGATATACCCATATTCAGATATATCAAATATAGATGTAACCAAAAGAGAGTGGTATATTAATGCAAAGGGAGCTAATGGTAAGTTCTGTATAACAGATGTATATTCTGATTCCTTGACAGGAGATTCTATCATAACATTTTCTAAAGCGATTATAGACAATGGAAAGTTGAAAGGAATATTAGCAGTAGATTATAATTTAAAACATTTAGCTTCAAGTATATCTAAGATAAGATTTGGAGAACAAGGATCTATTATTTTAGTAGATAAAAAAGGAACAATAATCACAGGTGAAGAGAAGAGTGCAAATATAGATAAGGGATTTATAGGTGAAGAATTATTTAATAAAGTTAATGAGGGTAATTCTGGAGAGATATCTTTAGGTGCAGATGAATATAAGGTGTCATATTACAATGTAGAAGGAATTGATTGGAAAATTATATTAGAAATGTCTCATAGTGAGTTTAATTATGCAAGGAATAAATTTTTAATAGGTATGATTATCGTAGCAATTATGGCATTAATAGCATCTATTATAGATTCACTATTATTTTCAAGCAAGATGACTAAAAAATTGAATGCAATTAATGAAGGTATATTTAGAAGTAGTAAAGGGGATTTTAGTCAGGAAGTTAATATTAAATCAAATGATGAACTAGATGAAATGGTTAAAAACTTTAATAGTATGCAAAAAAATATATCTAAGTTAATATCTGTGACAGATACTTCAGTAAAGAATGTAGATAAGTCATCTGTAACATTAGCTGATATGAGTGAGGAAGTATCAAAGGCTATGAGTAATGTTTCTACTACAATTACTGAGATATCAAAGGGAAGTATGGAATCTGCTCAGAGTTTAGAGACTTTATTAGCAGGTTTAGATAGTGTATCAAATCAAATTAATAATATTGATAATTTGAGTAATTCTATAGAACATTTAGCTAGTGAAACTAGAGATTTAAGTAGTAATGGTTTAGGTTTAATTAATACTGTTATGGTTAAATCAAATGACACAAAGAGGAGCACTTTACAAGTAAGTGAAGTTGTTTTAAAGGTTAGAGAAAGTGTTGAAAATATAGCTATTTTAAATGAAACTATATCTAATATAACTGAACAAACAAATTTATTGGCTTTAAATGCTGCTATAGAAGCTGCTAGAGCAGGGGAATCTGGAAAGGGCTTTGCCGTTGTAGCAGAAGAAATAAGAGAACTTGCAGAACAGACATCAGTATCTGCAAAGAATATTGATGAGGTTATTAAAAATATTGTTAGTACTGTTAATGTTGCTGTTGATAATGTTGAAAAAACTAATGGAATTGTGGAAACTCAACAAGAAGTTGTTCAAGATGCTAAGGTTATTTTTGACAATATAAGTAATCAGATTAATATACTTACAGATAATTTGAAGGAGATAACTAATAACATAAGAATTGTTAATAAGAATAAGAATGATATTGTTAATGAGGCTGAAACTATTTCTTCAATTGTAGAAGAAACAGCAGCAGGTACTCAGGAAGTTAATGCAACTGCTGAGGAAGTTACAGCTTCTACAGAAGAGGTTGTAAGCCATGCTGATAGGCTTAAACAGTTAAGTGGTATTTTAAATAAAGAAATAGATAAGTTTAAATTGAAAGAAGTTTAATACTTTGCAAAAATCAGGTTGATTTAAATGAACCTGATTTTTTTTTAATATATAGAAAGTTATTTTGTTTTTAGAATCTTTTAACAAAGCTAATTTGTTTTTGTATCTAATTAATAAAAAATTAATAAAGGAAAGGGCATTTTATGCTTTAATAAGTTTAGGCTATAATAATTTTATAAAACCTTAAGGGGGTAAATTAATATGTATAATGTTTTAGTGGTTGATGATGAAAAAGAAATCAGAGATGCCATAGAGATATATTTACGAGGAGAAAACATAAATGTGATTAAAGCAGAGGATGGTCTTGAAGCTTTAGATATATTAGGCAGTAAACAAGTGCACTTAATTATATTAGATATTATGATGCCTAAACTTGATGGAATAAAAACTTGCATGAAAATAAGAGAAGATAATAATATTCCTATAATCATGCTATCTGCTAAAGGAGAAGACTCAGATAAGATTTTGGGACTTAATGTAGGTGCAGATGATTATATAGCAAAACCTTTTAATCATTTAGAACTTGTAGCAAGAGTAAAATCTCAGCTTAGAAGATATGAAAAGCCTTTAAATGTTGAAGATAAGGGTGTTGTTAAAGTAAGAGATTTAGAAATAGATACTCTTGCTAAAAAGATAACTGTAAGAGGTGAAGAAGTTAGGGTTACAGCTACTGAGTATAAGATTCTTTATTTACTTGCTTCTAACTTAGGACGTATTTTTTCTATAAAAGAAATATATGAAAAGGTGTGGGAAGAACCTTTCTATAAGAGTGAAAATACAGTAACAGTTCATATTAGACGAATAAGAGAAAAAATTGAACTAAATACTAAAGAGCCAGAATACATTAAGGTGGTGTGGGGTATTGGATATAAGATTGAGAAGTAAGATTAGGAATTATCTTACCAACGTCTGGCTTATTGAAATAATAATATTAGCATTTATAGTTGGATATTTTGGAGTCGAAATTATTAAAAGTGTATCGTCAAATTCGTATTCTAGAGTTATTTCAGCAGTGGAAGCTACATTAAATCCTAAAGATTATTATGAGGATTCTTTAGTAAATGATTCATATAATCTTATGAAGATGATTTATACAGAGACTAATTCACTTCAAATTTTAGAGTATGGTGATGATAATGTAAGAACTATATTCAAAAAGAATTTTTTATATAAAACTTATGAAAAACAAGGTTATTCGGTGAAGAATAACATTTTCTTTCTAATTAGAAATAGGGAGACTAATGATGTTTTTACCAATGATCCTAATCAGTATTTTCAGTTAAATAATGTGGAGTATTCTAAAGAGGATATATTATCTTATTTCAATGAAAAGTATAATGGGAAAGAATTATATGTTTATTATGATAATAACGTAAGTTTTAATACACTTATTTCTAAGGAAGAGGTGGTTGCTGATAAAGATATAATTTCAAATTATGAAGAATATTATTATACATCTTTAGATAACTATGAGAATCCTTTAGATAGAAAAATATTAAAGTTTTTAGTAATTCTAGTATTAATTGCAGCTTTGTTTGTAACTAAGTTAATTATATTTTTTACTAAAAGAGAAAAAGGAAAGTCAATAAAGGGGAACTTCATTGTAAGTATAGTTTACATATTAAAATATGGATTTTCTTATAAACAGACTAGAAGAACTCTTATTGTAACAATTATATGTTCTGTTTTATTTTTTATTGTGTATTTATATTTATTAGCAATTGGAGGATATGAGAGTAATCTATTAGTAACTTTCTTTAGATTATATCCTTTTAAAGGCAGTATTTTGTTAATGACTTTGCCTACTATAGGAATTATGTATTCTATTAAGAAAACTATTGAAATATCTAGAGTTAATGATAGCCTTGAAAAGATTAATAATGGAAATCTTGATTATCATATTGTTGAACAGGGAGGCCCTGAAATATTAGAACTTATAAATAATATTAATATGATACAAAGAGGATATGAAATTGCTGTTGAGGATACTCTTAAAAATGAGAAGATTAAAACAGAACTTATATCTAATGTTTCTCATGACTTAAGAACTCCATTAACTTCAATAATTAATTATGTTAATATATTAAAATCTCCAGATTTAACTGATGAGGAGAGAAATGATTATTTAAAGATTGTTGAACAAAAATCTAAGAAGCTAAAGGTGCTAATAGATGATTTGTTTGAAATGTCTAAGATTAATAGTGGTAAGATTGAGTTAGTTAAGGATAGAATTGATATTTTAGCATTGATTCATCAAGTTGTAGGTGAGTATGTTTATCTTTATGAAGATAAGAATATAGAGTTTAAAGTAGAGAGTGATTCAGAAGAAATATATATGAACTTAGATGGGAAGATGATGTCTAGAGTTATTGAAAATATAGTTATTAATGCTCTTAAGTATTCTCTTGAAAATACTAGAGTTTATATAGAAGTTATAGAAGATGACAATAGTGTAGAAATATCATGTAAGAACATTGCAAATTATGAGATGAATTTTGATAATACAGAAATCTTTGAGAGATTTGCAAGAGGGGATAAGTCAAGAAATTCTAAGGTTGAAGGATCGGGGCTTGGCCTTGCAATTACTAAGAGTATTATTGAACTTCATGGTGGAAGTATTAATATATTAAGAGAAGGAGATATGTTTAAGATATTTATTCATATTCCAAAGGAAGATTAATTTAAGTAAGCTGTGTATAGTTTTTTTGCTGTATGCAGCTTATTTTTTTCTTTCGAAATTCTTTCGAATTTTATACAAGAATTTATAATTTTTCTCAGATATACTAAATTTATAGGGTTTATTAATATCTATGTTAAAATTAAGTGATAACAAGGGGGAAGGAATGAGAGTTTAAAGTGAAGCAATACAATGTTTTAGTAGTAGATGATGATAAGGAAATTACAGAAGCTATAGAAATTTACTTAACAAATGAAGGATATAATGTATTTAAAGCTAATGATGGAATTGAGGCTCTTGAAATTATAAAGAATAATGAAGTTCATTTAGTTCTTCTTGATATAATGATGCCTAAGATGGATGGAACAAGAGTTACGGTTAAGATAAGAGAAGAATTAGAAATACCTATAATAATGCTTTCTGCAAGGTCTGAAGATACTGATAAAGTTATGGGATTAAATTTAGGGGCAGATGACTATATAACAAAGCCTTTTAATCCATTAGAACTTATAGCAAGGGTTAATTCTCAGATAAGAAGGTATACTAGATTTTCTAATTTTAAGAAGAAGGAAGATGAAATTGTTATTGGCACTTTAGTGTTAGATAAAGCTGCTAAAAAAGTATCTGTTGATGGGGAAGAGGTTAAGCTTACTCCAATAGAACTTAAGATACTTACTCTTTTTATGGAGAATGAAGGCAGGGTTTTTTCTATTGAGGAAATTTATGAAAGAGTATGGAATGAGCCAGCTTATAATGTTGATACTGTAGCGGTTCATGTGAGACACATAAGAGAAAAGATAGAGATAAATCCTAAGGAACCAAGATATTTGAAGGTGGTGTGGGGAATTGGATATAAAGTTGAAGGGGAAAAAAAGTAAATTAAGTTTAATAGTATTTTTGCTATCAGCATGTATAGCACTTGCTATTTGTTCTTGGATAACACTAAGGACTGCACAAATAGACATTGAAAGAAGTGCAGTTAATATGGATGAGTATTTTGAAAGTGTATATCAAGATGTTAACAATTTAATGGTATATACAGATGGATTTAATGGGGGATTAAGAAAAGATTCTATAGATTATGAAGTTAATAGATTAAAAAATGATGGTGGAATATATGATGGAGAAAAACGAAAAGAAGTTAGTGATAAAGAATTAGAGCAATATGTAATTAATAACTTTAATAGTTATGTACATGATGTATTAGTTAATATAAATCTTCGAAAAAATATTGAATTTTATTTTGATATAGATGAAGGAAGAAATTCATTTACTAATGTGGATGGTATATCAAAAGATGACTTTGAAAAAGATACTTTAGATAATTATAAAAAGTATATTATTATAAGGGCTGATGGAAAGCTTGAAACATCAGAAGGAATGAAGCAATTAGCTGATCATTTAGAATACTCCTTTGATAAAAATTATAACGGTGATGTAATTCTAAGATTAGCACAGCCTTTGAAAGAAGGGGATTTAGTATATGAAAGAATAATGCTTGATAAAAAGAATGTTTCTATGAAATATACTTCAATAGTAATATTTATATTTAGCTGTATAGGAATTTTATATTCTGCTATTAAGTTAAAGAAAAATAACCTTAAGTTTGATACAGAAAGAGGGCTTTTAAAGTTATTAGGAAAAATAGATATAGAAGCAAAATTATTAGCATTGGGTTTATCATATATCTATAAGATGAAGATAAAAAGAGGTGGTATAGAATATTCAATGTTCGAGAATTTAATATCAGTTATTGTTCTATTGCTTATTATATTTTTTGTGGTATTGGATTTTTATAGAATAAAATCAGTGTATAGTGGTTTTAAGTTAAGAACTATTATTTCAAGAGAGTCATTAATTAACAAGTTAAGAGTAATATTGGTGAGAGCTGGAATGGTTTTAAATCTATTATTTATACTAGCAAATATAACTGTATGGTATGTGTCATTATTTATCTTTGTAGTATTGGCAAGAGATTTGAGTTGGGGGCTTTGTTATTCTCCAGCTGATGCGATATTTGCAACATTTGCTACTATGTTATTTGATGAAGTAATAATAAGAAAGTTAAATCCAATAAATGATATAGTTAAGGGAATTAAAGAAATTTCTAAAGGAAATTATAATTTTAATGTTGATATAAAGGGCGCTAAGATTTTTAGGGACGTAGCAAAAGACTTAGATAATATACAAAGTGGACTAAAGGAATCAGTTGACAAAGCTGTTAAGAGTGAAAGAATGAAATCAGAACTTATAACTAATGTTTCTCATGATTTAAAGACTCCTTTAACATCAATAATTAACTATGTTGATTTACTTAATCAAAAAAATATTACAGAAGAGCAGAGAAAGAAATATTTAGGTATTTTAAAGGACAAATCTAATAGATTAAAAGCTTTAATTGAGGATTTATTTGAAGTATCAAAAGCTTCATCAGGTAGTATGAAACTTGATATGCAGGACTTAGATCCAGTTGCTTTATTAAGACAGACCTTAGGAGAGTTTGAAGATAAAATAGAAAGTTCTAATTTAAAGATTATAAAGAAGTTTCCAGAAGAAAAACTTGTGATTTATGCTGATGGAAGAAAGACTTTTAGAGTATTTCAAAATCTTTTATCTAATATATTTAAATATTCAATGGAAAGATCGAGAGTTTATATTGAAGTAAGTGATGCAGAGCAGTATGTTGAGGTAGTATTTAAAAATACTTCAAAAGAAGAGCTAGACTTTACAGAAGAAGAGATTCTTCAAAGATTTAAAAGGGGAGATATATCAAGAACTACGGAAGGATCAGGGCTTGGACTAGCTATAGCAAAGAGTCTTACGGAAGTTCAACAAGGTATATTTAATCTTAAGCTTGATGGAGATCTATTTAAAGTTACAGTTAAATTGAATAAAGTAAAATAAATTTAAGCTATACAAAAGTAGGGTATAAGATTACTTTTGTATAGCTTTTCTTTTTGAAAAGGAAATATTTATTAACAATTATTATCCATATAGATAAAAAGAGAAAAAGGAAGAATACTAATAGTAGTTTAATTTATTTAATTTTAAATAGAAATTATAGATTTTACATATATAATCCATCCAAATATAATTACTATATATTGTACGATTGTGCGGATGAGTAAAGTGTGTATACAAGATGTTGTGGAGGGAAAAGGAAATGAAAAATGTTACTGCCTTATGTGAATTTGCTTTAGAAGCAATAGAAGATAATGAGGGGATTTATATACAAGAAAGATTAATAGAGGCTTTAGACCATATTATAAGGCCAAATATGAATATGGCTGAAATAAGAGATTCGTTAATACAGATATCTTTAGAGTTAACTACAGATATGGAGCCAAAGTGGCAATATGCAGCTTCAAGATTATATGTTCAAAAGTTACATGATGAAGTAAGAAGAAATAGAGGATTAAATAAGGAAGAAAATCTTTATTCTAACTTATATGCATTTATAAAGGAATTAACTGATAAGAATTTATACGGAAGATATATATTAGAAAATTACTCTAAAGAAGATATAGCTGAATTAGAAAAAGAGTTAAAGCCTGAAAGAGATTATTTATTCACATATAGCGGTATAAATCTACTAAGTAAAAGATATTTAATTCATGATTTTAATAAAAATACAGTGGAATTGCCACAGCAGATGTTTATGGGGATTGCTATGCATTTAGCTATTCCTGAAAAGAAAGAAAATAGAGTTAAGTGGACAAAGAGATTTTATGATGTTCTAAGTACTTTAAGAGCTACTATGGCAACTCCTACTATGAGTAATGCTAGAAAGCCTTTTTATCAATTAAGTTCATGTTTTATAGATACAGTTCAAGATAGTTTGACTGGAATTTATAAGTCACTTGATAACTTTGCTGAAGTATCAAAGTTTGGTGGTGGAATGGGAATTTATCTTGGAAAGGTAAGAGCTTTAGGTTCACCAATTAGAGGGTTTAAAGGAGCTTCAGGAGGAGTTATTCCATGGATTAAATTATTTAATGATACAGCAATTGCAGTAGATCAGCTTGGAGTTAGAAATGGTTCTGTTTCAATATGGCTTGATGCATGGCATAAAGATTTACCTGAGTTTTTACAAATTAGAACTAATAATGGTGATGATAGAAAGAAAGCTCATGATGTGTTCCCAGGTATATGTTATCCAGATTTATTTTGGCGTCTTGCAGAAACTGATATAGATGCTGATTGGTATATGATGTGCCCTCATGAAATAAAGACTATAAAGGGATATTCTCTTGAAGATTTTTATGGAGCTGAATGGGAAGAAAAGTATTATGAATGTGTTAATGATGACAGAATAACTAAGAAGGTTATGTCAGTTAAAGATATAGTTAGATTAATTATAAAGAGTGCAGCAGAAACAGGAACTCCTTTTGCATTCTATAGAGATGCTGCAAATGAGATGAACCCTAATAAACATGCAGGTATGATTTATTCTTCAAATCTTTGTACAGAAATTATGCAGAATATGAGTGAACTAAATGTGGAAAACACAGAAATTGTTGATGAAAATGGGGATAAAGTTATAGTGCAAAAAATGAAGTCTGGAGATTTTGTTGTATGTAATTTATCTTCAATAGTTTTAGGAAATGTTGATGTATTAAAGGATAAAGAACTTGAGTATGTAGTTGAAACGCAGATTAGAGCTATGGACAATGTTATAGATTTAAATTATTATTCAGTTCCATATGCAGAGATAACTAATAAGAAGTATAGAGGTATAGGTTTTGGAACTTCAGGTTACCATCATATGCTTGTAAATAACAGAATTCATTGGACTTCTGATGAGCATGCTGAGTTTACTGATAAAGTTTATGAAAGAATAAATTATCATGCAATAAAAGCAAGTATGAATATAGCTAAGGAAAAGGGTAGATATTCTATGTTTGAAGGTTCTGACTGGGATAATGGAGATTATTTTAAAAGAAGAGGATATACTTCAGAGGAATGGATAGCTCTTAAGGAAGATGTTAAGAAGTATGGAATGAGAAATGGATACTTAATGGCAGTAGCACCTAATGGTTCAACAGCAACTATAGCAGGAACTAGCGAAGGTGTTGATCCAGTTATGTCTAGATTCTATTTAGAAGAAAAGAAGGGAAGTATAATTCCTAAAACGGCACCAGGACTTTGTGATGATAATTATTGGTATTATAATTCAGCTTATAATATAAGTCAGGATTGGTGTGTGAAGATTAATGGAATAAGACAAAGACATATAGATCAAGGTCAGTCGTTTAATTTATATATAACAACGGATTATACAATGAGACAGATAATGAATCTTTATATAGAAGCTTGTAAGTGCAAGGTCAAATCTATATATTATGTTAGAAGTAAATCTCTTACAGTTGGAGATTGTGAAAGTTGTTCTGCTTAGGAGGATATAAAAATGGATATAAAGAGAAAACCACTATTTAATGAATTTGGTGATATAGAATTAAGTAAAAAGAGAATGATTAATGGTAATACTACAAACCTTAATGATTTTAATAATATGAAATATCCTTGGGTAAGTGATTGGTACAGACAGGCAATGAATAACTTTTGGATTCCAGAAGAAATTAATCTTGCTCAAGATTTAAAGGATTATGGAAAGCTTTCTGAGAGTGAGAGAACAGCTTATGATAAGATACTTTCATTCTTAATATTTTTAGATTCTATTCAGACGGCAAATTTAGGGAATATTTCAAATTATATAACAGCTAGTGAAGTTAACTTATGCCTTACTATTCAAGCTTTTCATGAAGCTCTACATTCTCAGAGTTATAGCTATATGTTAGATACTATATGTTCACCTGAAAAGAGAAATGAAATATTGTATCAGTGGAAAGATGATGAGGTTCTTTTAAGGAGAAATAAATTTATTGGGGATTTATATAATAACTTTCTTGAAAATCCAAATAAAAGGAATTTAGTTAAGACAATTATGGCTAACTATATTTTAGAAGGAATATATTTTTATTCAGGATTTATGTTTTTCTATAACTTAGAGAGAAATGGTAAGATGGCTGGTTCTGCTCAAGAGATAAGATATATAAATAGGGATGAAAATACTCATCTTTGGTTGTTTAGAAACATAATTACTGAACTTCAGAATGAAGAGCCTGAATTATTTGATGAAGAAATGAAAAGAGAGCTAATAGACATGATGGTTACAGGGGTAGAAAATGAGATAGATTGGGGTAATTATGTCATAGGAGATACAGTACAAGGAATTAATAAAAAATTGATAAATGATTATATAAAATATTTAGGAAATTTAAGGTTAACAGCTATAGGATTGCCAAAAGTGTTTAAAAATATAGAAGAAAATCCAGCAAAATGGGTTGATCAACTAGCAGATGCTAATTCAGTAAAAACTGATTTCTTTGAAGGAAAATCAACGGCTTATGCAAAGTCAGCTGTACTTATTGATGACCTATAATTTCATTTTTATTCGATGATTCAAACATACGTATAGAGTTAAAATAGAGAACTTATTATACTCTCATTACAAATTTAATTTCTTATCGAATAAAAAATAAAATGAAGTTTCTGTTAACATGTAAAAAAATGTGTTATAATATTTGGGTGAACTTATAAAAAGGTTTACTATAATGGGAACTTTAAAGAACATAAAAAAATATTTTTTAATCAAAGTTTTATTAAATATATTATTGTTGAGGAGGATCATTGATCATGAAAAAAGGTATTGCCGCTTCTAAAGGATATGCAATAGGAAAAGTATTTGTACAAGAACATGAAGAAATAGTAATCACTGATGCAAAGGTGTCAGATGTAGCTGCAGAACAAGCAAAATTAAAAACCGCTTTAGATGCTTCTAGAGAACAATTAGAAAATATAAAAGCTAAAGCAGCAGCAGAAATGGGCGAAGAAAAAGCAGCAGTTTTTGAAGCTCACATTACATTACTAGATGACCCTGAATTTACAGGTGCAATGAATCTTGAAATAGAAAATAATTCTATCAATGCTATGAAAGCTGTTGAAAATGTAACAAACACTTTTGTTATGATATTCGAATCTATGGAAGATGCTTATATGAGAGAAAGAGCAGCTGATATTAAGGACGTTTCAAAGAGAATAATCTCAAATTTAGCAGGTAAAGGCGGAGATGCATTTGCAATAACTGAAGCAAACACTATAGTTGTTGCTCACGATTTAACTCCATCAGACACAGCTCAATTAGACAGAACTAAAGTTATCGGATTTATGACTAACATCGGAGGTAGAACTTCACATGCAGCTATTATGGCTAGAACACTAGAGATACCAGCTGTATTAGGTTTAGGTGATATAACTGATTCTGTTAAAAATGGTGATACAGTTATCTTAGATGGTATTACAGGTGATGTAATAATCAATCCATCAGAAGAAGTAATAGCTGAATATAAAGCTAAGAAAGAAAAGTTTACAGCTGAACAAGAAGAGTTAAAGAAATTAATAGATGTTAAAACTACTACTAAATCAGGTAAAAGAGTAGAAGTATGTGGTAACATCGGTAAGCCAGAAGATGTACTTGGTGTAATAGCTAACGGTGGAGACGGTGTTGGTTTATTCAGAACTGAGTTCTTATACATGGACAGAGATAATGCTCCAACTGAAGAAGAACAATATGAAAGCTACAAGTTTGTTCTTGAAAAAATGGAAGGTAAGCAAGTTGTAATCAGAACTCTTGATATCGGAGGAGATAAGACTTTACCATACTTACCATTACCAGAAGAAATGAACCCATTCTTAGGATATAGAGCAATAAGACTTTGCTTAGACAGAAAAGAATTATTCAAGGTTCAATTAAGAGCATTATTAAGAGCTTCTGTATACGGTAAGCTTTGCGTTATGTTCCCAATGATTTCAGGAATTCAAGAATTCATGCAAGCTAAAGAAATCGTTGAAGAATGTAAGGCTGAATTAAAGGCTGAAGGAAAAGAATACTCAGATACTATTCAATGGGGTATCATGGTTGAAATTCCAGCAGCGGCAGTTATGGCTGATGAATTAGCTAAGCACGTTGATTTCTTCTCAATAGGAACTAACGACTTAATTCAATATACATTAGCAGCTGACAGAATGAGTGAAAAGGTATCTTACCTATACAACCCAATGCATCCAGCTGTATTAAGACTTATAAAGATGACTATTGATGGAGCTCACAAACACGGTAAGTGGGTTGGAATGTGTGGAGAAATGGCAGGAGACGAAGCTGCTATACCAACATTAGTAGAATACGGATTAGACGAATTCTCAATGAGCGCAACATCAATATTAACAGCTAAGAAGATAATATTAGATCAAGAATAATTTTATAGATATATATTTATAAAAGTAAAAAACCTCACTATAACAGTTTTTAATTGTTATAGTGAGGTTTTTGATTTGATTTACAAAACAATGAAATAAATTACATTAAAAGTAAAAAGTGATATAATTAACTTAGGGTTGGGTGCATTACTTATTAAAAATTATAAAGGGGTGAGGAGTAGAATGAGAGAGATTGTTAGATGTAGAAATATAAAAAAGAAAATGAATAAAACTATCATCTTAAATTCTATAAATATGACTGTTTATGAGGGGGATATTTATGGATTTTTAGGTCCTAATGGAGCAGGAAAGAGTACAACTATTAAGGCTATGCTTGATTTAATGAATATAGATGATGGAGAAATTAGAATAAATAATTTTGATGTTAAAAATGAAAGGATAAAAGCACTACAGTCAGTAGGAGCAATGGTTGAAGCTCCAAGTTTTTATTCATATCTTTCGGGTTATAAGAATCTAGTTTTATATGGAGAATTATATAATGTAAAAAAAGATAGAGTTATGGAAGTTTTAAAAATGGTAGGACTTGAAAAGGATAAGGATAAGAAAGTAAGTAAGTATTCAGTAGGAATGAAACAAAGACTAGCCATTGCAAGAGCCTTTTTAAATAGACCTAAAGTAGTAATATTAGATGAACCTACAAATGGACTAGATCCTCAAGGAGTAGTTGAAATAAGAAATTTAATAAAATCATTAAAGGAAAAAGAAAAGGTAACTTTTATATTATGTTCTCACATTTTAAACGAAGTTCAAGGTCTTTGTAATAGAATTGCTATAATTAATCATGGTGAGGTTATAGTAGAAGGAGAATTAGATGAATTATTAAATGAAAATGGGCAGACTCTGATAATAGAAACTAAAGAATGTGATAAGGTTAGAAATTTATTATCTAAAGTTTCTGAAGTTGAAAAGATAGTTGAAGTTGAAAAGGGATTAAAAGTTATAAGTAATGATGATATATATTTAAAAGTAAATAAATTAATCCTTAATAACAATATTGAATTTAGTGAAATAAAGAAAGAGGAAGTATCTTTAGAATCATTTTTCTTATCTAAAGTAGACGAGGCTAACAAGAATGCAGCGAATTATTAAAAGTGAATTTATAAAATTTATTAATGGTTATATGGGCATTATTTTACTTAGTTTAATATTAGGTATGGAATTTATATATATTATAGTAGGACTAAATGACAGTGGTTCTGTTATAGAAAATGTGGGAACAGAGGCTATGATTAAAATTTTAAGTCAATATATATTATATGTTCTGCCTATATTCATAATTATATTTACGTCATATATTACAGCCTATGATTATAAAAATGGAACTGCTAAGTTTTCATTAATTTCAAATATAAGTCGTTCTCAATTTATAATGGGGAAAATGATATTCATTTTATTATTAGTTGTAAGTTCATTAATAGTATCTTTTCTAACTAGTTTTTTGATAGTTAAAATATTGGGATTTGCTAATATTAATATATTAGAGGTGTTAAAAGCCTATTTGTATTGTATACCTGCTTTAACTGGAATAGGTTTTTTAATTACTTTAATTTCAATAATATTAGATGACTTTCAGAACAGTATAATATGTGGTATATTTATGTACTTTTTAATGATAGTTCTAGATGTAGCAACTAAAGCAGGCGGTTATTTTACGTTAACATCATCTATAATTTTAGGATATAGCAGCGGCATGGATAGTGAAGCTTATATGATTACAGCGTTAGTATATATAGTTATCACATTTGTAATAAATATAGTATTTATAAATAGAAAGGATATAATGTTATGAATACAATGAAGGTTGCGAAACAGGAAGTTATTAAATTTATGCATCAAAAGAAGTTTATATTTTTGTTAATAGTATTTGTTATATGCACATATATGATGGGTAACTGGATGGGAGATTTGATTGTTAAGATAAAAACTGAAACCTTAACTTCTGATATGGCTGATACTTTTAAGAATTTTTTATTATCTTTAAATGGGGTTAGTTTTTCACATTATGTATGTCAGAATTTTATCTATAGAGATATGTTCCCTATATTTTTAATATTTATAAGCCTTATTGTTATTTCATCAGTGAGTGATGATTATGAAGATGGAACTATGAAGTTTATACTAATTTCAAAGGTAAATAAAAAGGAACTTATTATGGGGAAGATGTTTGGAATACTTTTTATAATAGCAGGAAGCACGTTAGTTTTTTTAATAGTATCAGTACTATTTGGAATATATAAATTTGGTATTACAGGAATTAATTTTGCTGATTGTTTAAGTTTAATATATTATTATGCAATAAGTCTTATACCAGAGATGGCATGGAGCCTATTATTGGTACTTATATGCCTGCTAATTAGAAATAAATTAGTAGTTACTTTTGCAAGCATTATTGGGGTTATACTTTTAAGTAATATAGATCGTTTAACAGTAACTAAAGGTTTTTCGCCAATAGGAATAATTCAAACATATACTAAGTTAAAGATTGAAGAAGTTAATATAAACAATACTATATTAGGGTTGGTTGTACCGATTATTTATATTGCATTATGTGCATTTATTTCTATAAGAAAATTCAAAAAAGAAGACATTTTGTTATAGTTAAAAGTAAATTGTTTATAAAACAGATAATTAAAAATGTTCAAAGAATGGTGGGGATTTATAAGATTTTCATCTTTTTTTTCGTTTGTCAGGAGTAAAAGAGTAAGAGAGTAAAAGAATATATACTCTTTTACTCTTATATTCTTAAATCATAGGGTATAATAAATATAGACTATAGATAAGGTTGCAGGAGGAATTTATGAAGAAGTTATTAAAGATGTTTTTAGTATTTTTAAAAATAGGAGCTTTTACTTTTGGTGGAGGATATGCCATGATTCCTCTTATTGAAGAAGAGATAGTTAATAAAAATAAGTGGGTAGATAAAGATGAGTTTGTAGATATGCTTGTAGTTGCTCAAAGCCTTCCTGGACCTCTGGCATTAAACTGTTCAGGTTTTGTTGGAGATAAAATAGCAGGGCTTTTAGGTCAGGTAATAGCTGTCCTTGGAATTACTCTTCCATCTTTCTCAATAATACTCCTTATAGCTGCCTGCTTTATGAAGTTTAGGGAAAACTATTATGTTAATCTTGTCTTTAAAGGTATATCAGCAGCAGTGCCAATGCTTGTACTTGTAGGAGTAGTAAGTATGGCTAAGAACGTAAAAAGAAATGTGGAAAATGTTTTGATATGTGCTGTGGCTTTATTTCTTCTTATAGTGTTAAAAATTAGTCCAGTATATGTGACTATTGGTGGAGCTATTTATGGAATGATTTTTTTTAGGAAGAGGGTATAGATATGAACATACTTATACAATTATTTTTAGTTTTCTTTAAAATAGGTGCCTTTAGTTTTGGTGGAGGCTATGCTATGATTCCTTTTATTCAGAAGGAAGTAATAGAAAGAAAGGGCTGGATAGATATAGGCAACTTTGTAGATATAATTGGGATATCTCAAATGACTCCTGGACCTGTAGCTGTCAATTCAGCAACATTCATAGGATATAGAGTAAGTGGAATGTTAGGAAGTATGTTTGCAACTTTAGGTATAACAGCTGTTTCTTTTATCTTGATAGCAGTTACAAGCAAACTTATAAATAAGTTTAAAGAATCAAAAACATTAAACTCAGCTCTTTTAGGAATGAGACCAGTTTTAATTGCTTTAATAATAAATGCATTTTTTTCTTTAGCTAAGACTTCCTATACAGATATAAAATCTATTATAATAACATTGATAATAGGTGCATGCTTGTTTACTAAAAAGGTGCATCCTATTTTAACTATTGGTATAGCAGCAGTATTTGGAATAATTATGTGGGGAGGATTCTTGGGTTGAAAACTAATAAAAAGAAAAATAAGGATTATTTAAAAGCAGTTGAGTACTATGATAAAGGTGAACTTGATAAGGCTATAAAGTTGTGTGATGAATGTATTTCACAAAACTTAAAGAATGGATCTGCTTTAAATTTAAAAGGATTAATATTATATATTAAAGGTGATTTAGAAGGCGCAAGGGCCCAATGGAAGATTAATTCTGATTATAATGATGATACTATTGCTAAGAATTATTTGTTTGATTCTCTTAAGGATGCAGAGAGGTTAAAGTTATATAGAGAGGCAAAGTATGACATAAAAGAAATAAGAATAAATGAAGCTATGAAAAAACTTTCTGTATGTAAAGAAAGTGATTTTAATTCAATAAAGGTTAATTTAGCATTAGCAGTATGCTGTTTTAGAAAAGCAGATTATTCGGGGTGTAGTGTATATTTAGCAAATGTATTATCGATGGATAAGAGGAATGAAACAGCTATAAAGCTTGCAAAAGATTTAAAGACATATGATGGAGTTAAATTAAATGTAAGTTCAGATAAAGGCTATTTAAAATATATTGCAATAGGAGCAATGCTTTTAATTCTAGTTACTGCTGGTGGATTTACAGTTAAAAAATTATTAACAAAAAACAATGGGAAAATAGATAATATAGAAGCATCTGAACTAATAGAAGATAAAGAGGACAAGCCACAGGAAGAAATAGTGGAAAATGTGAATGATAGTGAGGATAAAGGTGAAACTAAAGTTGAAGAAACAATTAATTTCACTGAATTATCAAAGTTAATAAATGAAAAGAAATATGATGATGTATATGATAAACTTCAAAAGGTGAATCCAAATTCATTAGCAGGACAAGAAAAGAGTATTTATTATAATGGCAAACAACTATTGACTAAAGATGGAGTAGAGTACTTTTATAAAAAAGGATATGACTTATATACAAAGAAACTTTTTGCAGAGGCTAGTGAAGAGTTTACTAAAGGATGTACATATGGAAAGGAAAATTATTTATATCAACATTTAGTGTTTTTCAATGCAGCGTGTTATGAGGCGATTGAAGATTCAGATAAAGCTATTAAATATTATGAAGAATACTATAAGAATTTCAAGGAATCTGATTATATAGCAGAATGTATTTATAAACTTGCAATACTTTATAAAAATAAAGATATTGATAAATCGATAAAATATGCTGAGGAGTTAAAGTATGATTATTCATCATCAATGTATAATAATGATGTCATTTCTAATTTGATAGCCAGTGTAAAATAGGAAGTGATATTTTTGATTACTGTAATAAAAGATATTAATGTTTATGCACCTAAAGCTTTAGGAAAAAAGAATGTAGTTATAGCTGGTGATAAGTTTGAAGGTATTTATGATGAATTAAATGTTCCTGATAACTTCATAAACATTAACATTATTGATGGAGCTGGGAAAATAATGTTTCCTGGATTCATAGATGCTCATATTCATTTGATTGGAGGCGGAGGTGAGGGTGGATTTACTACACGTACGCCTGAATTAAATCTTTCGGAATTAACTACAGCAGGAATTACTACTGTTGTAGGATGTCTTGGTACGGATAATGTATGTAGAAGTATGAATAGCTTAATTGCAAAAACAAAGGCTTTAAATGAAGAGGGAATAACAGCTTACTGTTATACAGGTTCTTATGAAATACCAGTAAAAACAGTTACAGGAACTATAAAACAGGACATGATGCTTATAGATGAAATTATTGGAGTAGGTGAAGTAGCTTTATCTGATCATAGAAGTTCACAGCCAACATATAATCAGTTTGTAAATACAGTTGCAGAGGCAAGATGCGGAGGACTTCTTTCTGGAAAAGGAGGAATTGTAAATATACATTTAGGTGGAGGAGCAAGAAAACTTGATATGTTATTTTCATTAATTGAAGATACAGAAATTCCACCTACACAGCTTTTACCAACTCATATTAATAGGAGTACTGAACTTTTTAATATGGGGATTGATTATATAAAAAAGGGAGGCTTTATTGATTTAACAACCAGTTCTGATCCGGATTTTTTAGAACCAGGAGAACTTAGGGCGAGCGAAGGGTTGAAGAAGGTATATGAAATGGGATTACCTGTTGAGTGTGTTACTTTTTCTTCTGATGGAAATGGAAGTATGCCTCTGTTTAATGAAAAGAGGGAACTTATAGGGCTTGGAGTATGCTCAGTAAAGTCTTTATACAATGAAGTTAAAAATGCAATATTAAATTATAATGTACCTATAGAAGAGGCAATAAAAGTGATTACATCAAATGTTGCTGATTTTTTAAAACTTAATCAAAAAGGTAGAATTGAAAAATATAAAGATGCAGATTTTGTATTAGTTGATGAAAAGACTTTAGAAATAAAAGATGTTTTTGCTAATGGTAAGTGTATTAAAAAAGATAAAAAGAAAATATAATCATATTTATAGGAGGATATCATAATGAATGAATTAACAATGTAAATGTTAGAAGAAGTTAATGGTGGAGGAAAAAACTTGCTTGGGTAATGGGTGTTGGCGGAGGAATCTGTGGTGCTTGCGGTGGAGCAGGTGCTGGATTTACAGCAGGTGCAGCATATTAATATTAAAGAGATAATAGGAAATTAAAAACTTTTTTTGAGAATAAGAATCTAATTATTACTTGTTTTTAGGTATGTAAGATACCTAATGCATAAAAGGATAATTGTCGTGTTACAACTGGTGTTATTGGATTTAAGCTATGTTAGTTGATTAGAATATTAAAAAATAAAAAGAAGAACTTATACTAAGTTTTTTTAACGTATAGGAAATTATTTTACTTTTAGAACCTTTTGACAGGCTGTGACAAAGTGGCTTCCTGCGCTGAAAAGCGTGGCGTCAGCCACTTTGTACTTTAGTATAAGCTCCATATAATTTAATATTAACATCTAAAGAAGACATGATGCCCTATAGTTTTTACATTTTGTTTTTCTGTAGACTTCATCCATGAACATGTTGCTATAGATGGATTGTAAAAGTATAATGCTTCATTAGTAGGATCTGCACCACTTAAGGCAGCATAAACTGCTTGATAGCATTTTGCATCAGGAGTTGCTTTTATACATCCATTTTTAACGCATGAAAATGCTTTGGGCTGATAAATAACTTCCTTAATGCTGTTAGGAAAACCGGGGGATATAACCCTATTCAGGACTACAGATGCAACTGCTACTTTACCTTCATCAGGTTCGCCTCTACTTTCGGCGTATACTAATTTGGCTAATAAATCTACATCTGATTGTGTCACATACAAAGATATCTGACCGTGATTAAATACTTCTACTACTTGATCTATATTAGTTTCTGTGTTTTCGGTTTTTTCAAAAGCTTTTACTTGAACTGTTAGTATATTGTTACAAAGAGCTACAAATGAGAGGGCTACGTAAAGCAAAAATAATTTTAATAATTTTTTCATATAAACCTCCTTTTCTAACCCGGTCAAAACATATTATGACCAAAAGCAGATTATATATACTATTTTTTATTAAAATTATCCAGTTCGCCTTTTAAGTTTTTTAAACTTTCTCTAAAATCTGTGAATTTAGAAAAACTATTTTCGTAGTTTTCTTCAATGTTCTTTTTGTTTTCGTCGAAATTAGATGTTTTTTCAATTACAAGTGAATGCTCTAGTGACGTAATGTATAGTTCATAATAATTTATGGTGTCTTGTAATAGATTGAAACAGTCATTTCCGTTTTCGGGAATAGAAATACAGTAAGACGTATTTTTTATTTCATTTAAAGCTGCTTTTTTATCTCTTACGTCTTTTATTAAAATATCTAAGTCTCTATTATCTTTTCTTATTTGATTAAGAGCAGGCTGTAGATCTTGATCAATTTTATCAAAGGATTCAATACAATCTTTTAAATTTGAGATATAATTATTTTTTTGAGAAACTTTTATATCAGCATCTCTGCTTAAGCTTATTAAGGTGTTGAAATATTTAGAGGTGTATTCAAAAAAGCCCTTAACGCTGTCTGAAGGTTTTGTATTGATTCCAAAAGAGTTTAATAATGAGTAGTTTTTTAAAAGCATGTCATAAGTTTTTAAGTATTCACTATATTTAGATGAAAAGTCCTTATCTTGAGGATTCTTTAAAAGAGATATACATAAGCTATTAATAGTTGAATTATAGCTTAAGTTTTCTTGGATGATATTTTTAGTATCTTCATCTTCTAAAGTAAGAGAGTCTAAAGAATTTTTTATAGATTCTAACTGTAAATTATTATTATTTAAGGTATCTATAACTTTAGTTATATCAAATTCATCTGAATTTATTAAGTTATCAAAGTTCTTATTATAATTTTCAAGTTGAAAGGACACCTTATTTAAAGTACTTGAATTTTTTTTAGATGAAGTTAAATTGATAAGTAAAATGATTAGTAAGGATGTAGAAAAAAATAATATTAAAAATATTAATAATTTCTTATTTATTTTTTGGCTTAAAAATTCCATTTTTGGATGCTCCTTTCTATAATGTTGGTATTTTATATAAAATATATATTAAGATAAAAATAAAAAAATGTTCATAAATTTGTAATTAGATTTATATTAAGGAAAAATGATTTGGTGTATAATTATAAATATAATTAGTAGTTGAGGTGACACCATGAGTGATTATTATTCATTGATATTAAACACAATAAAAAATATATCAATTTGGTCGATAGTAGATATTTTAGTTGTATCATATATTTTTTATAAGATATACATGTTAATGCAGGAGACTAGAGCTGAACAACTATTAAAAGGTTTAGTTTTTATTTTAGTTCTTTTGCCTATAAGCTATATATTAAAATTAGATATGCTTAACTTTATACTTAATAAGACTCTAACAATAGGAGTATTATCAGTAATAATTATATTTCAACCAGAGATAAGAAGAGCACTTGAACATTTAGGGAGAAGTGCTTTTGAAGATATTCATAGTATGCCTTCTGGGGAAAGTAGAGTAGAACTTGTGGATGAAATTGTAGCAGCTGTGGAAAATTTATCAGCTTCAAAAACTGGAGCGCTTATTGTTATTGAACAGGCTACAGGACTTGGAGAAGTTTTAGGATCTGGAACTATACTAGATGCTAAGGTATCATCTGCATTATTAGAAAATATATTTGTTGTAAACACTCCTTTACATGATGGAGCGACAATAATAAGAAAAGATAGAATCCATGCTTCAGGATGTGTATTGCCGTTAACAACTAATAATTCTATCAATAAAAAGTTGGGAACAAGACATAGAGCAGCTATGGGATTATCAGAGAATTCAGATGCATTGATTATAGTAGTATCTGAGGAAACAGGTATAATATCTCTTGCTGTAAATGGAAAGCTTACAAGGAATTTTGATAAAGATAAGCTAAAGTCTATATTAATAAAGATAATGGAAAATAGGGAAGCTAAGAGAGTTAAGACTCTAAGGGAAAGGGTGAAGACATGGATAAAGCAAAAAAACGAAGAATAATAGTTAAAGGCGTATGCCTTTTATTATCTTTTATTTTATGGTTGTATGTATCTAATGTTGAGAATCCTACAAGAACATCAGATTTAAAAGATGTATCAGTTGAACTTTTAAATGATGAAATTCTTAATTCATCAAACCTATATCTTTCAAAGAATCAGAATCCTTCAGTTGATTTGAAATTGGAAGGTAAGGCTAAAGATATATATAGTGTAAAAAAAGGTGATTTTATTTTAAAGGCGGACTTAAGTAATTACGCATTAAAAAGTGGTGAAAACAATATTCCAGTAGAAATTATAAGTGCTCCTGATAATATTGTTATAAAAAATAGATCTGTATTAACAGTAAAGGTTGATTTAGAAGAGGGAACTGAGAAGAATTTTAAAGTTCATTCAGGTGTAAAAACTACTTTTAAAGAAGGTGTAAGTAAAAAATCAATAAAGGTATCTCCAGATTCAGTAAAGGTATCAGGACCTGAAAGTTTAATTAAGAGTATTGAATCGGTTGAACTTAAAGGAGAACTATTAGAAATATCAAAGGATATAACTAAGACTTTTAATATTGTTGCATTAGATTCTGATGGAAATGAAATAAGTGGAGTTAAATTCAGTGAAAGTACAGGAAAGCTTATAGTAAGTGTTGGTGGTTCAAAGCAGGTAAAAGTTAATGTTGTTGAAAAGGGAAAACTACCAGCTAATTTAACTTTAAAAGCAATATCTCTATCAGTTAATAATATAAGTATAATAGGAGATTTCGATAAAATTAAATCTATACAGCAGATAGATACTGAACCTATTGATTTATCGAGTATAACTGAAAGTAAATCCGTAAATGTAAATTTGAAGCTTCCTGATGGAGTATATTTAAGTGATAATATTAGCAATATAACAGCAAATATAGAAGTTGAGAAAAAGGAAGAAGAAAATGCAGACAAGGTGATGACCAAAAAGATTGATGAAATAAATGTAGAGCTTTTAGATAAAGTGAATTCTACTTTAACCTATAGTGTAAATAATATTAGTGTAGAAGTATCAGGAAATACAAATGAAGTTAGCGAACTTACTAAAGAAAATATAATAGCTACAGCTTCTCTTGCAGGAATAACAGCTGCTGGAGAACAAGAGATACCTTTAAATGTTTCTTTAAAAGGTTCAAATTCATCAGTTACTATAGTTAATAAACCTGAAAAAGTTAAAGTTATAGCCAAATAATACATTAAAAAAATCCCTATGGGGATTTTTTTATGATAAAATGCATAGAGAATCTTAAAAAAAGAGAGTGTGATTAAATGACTATAAGAATTAATAATATAAATTTAAGTATAGATGAACCTAAAGAATTAGTTAAAAAAAAGGCTGCTAAAGCTTTAAGAATAAATGAAGATGAAATAATTGATTATACAATAATTAAAGAAAGCATAGATGCTAGAAAGAAAGACAATATAAAGTTTAATTATTGTATTGATGTAAATTGTAATGGAGAAAAGAGAATCTTATCAAAAGCAAAATGTAAGGATGCAAAATTAAAAGAAGAGGAGTTTATAGAAGATACTGTACATGGAACTAAGAAGATGAGTTCAAGACCAGTAGTAATTGGTTTTGGCCCTGCAGGAATCTTTGCAGCTTTAACTTTAGCTAAAGAAGGATATAAGCCAATAGTTTTCGAAAGAGGAGAAGATGCAGAAACCAGAACTAGAACTGTTGAAAGCTTCTGGAGAGGTGAATCAGATTTAAATCTAGAATCCAATGTTCAATTTGGTGAAGGAGGAGCTGGTGCTTTTTCTGATGGTAAATTAACTACTAGAATTAAGGATAAAAGATGTAGATTTGTATTAAAGGAACTTGTAAAGGCTGGAGCTCCTGAAGAAATAATGTATGAAGGAAAACCACATGTTGGAACAGATATATTAAAAGATGTTGTTATGAATATAAGAGAGCAGATTAAGGCACTTGGAGGAGAAGTTCACTTTAATTCAAAGTTAGAATCTATAAATGTTAAAGATGGAAGTCTTAGAAGTATAGTAGTAAATGGAGCAGAAATTCCTTGTGAAGCTTTAATACTAGCTATTGGACATAGTTCAAGAGATACATATGAAATGTTACATAAACAAGGAATATTCATGGAAAGTAAGGCTTTCGCAATAGGTGTTAGAATTGAACATCCGCAAGAAATAATAAATGTAAGTCAGTACGGTAAATATGCAAATCATCCAAGGCTTAAAGCTGCTGATTATAGATTAGTATATCAATCAAAACTTACTAATAGAGGAGTATATTCTTTCTGCATGTGTCCAGGTGGAGTAGTGGTTGCAGCTGCGTCAGAAGAGAAAAGACTTGTTTCAAACGGTATGAGTTATCATGCTAGAGATCTTGAAAATGCAAATTCAGCTTTAGTTGTAACAGTAGGGCCAGAAGATTTTGAAGGAAGTTTGCCTTTAAAGGGAATGGAATTTCAAAGACATTATGAAAGCCTTGCTTATAATTTAGGTGGTGGAAATTATAAGGCCCCTGTTCAGCTTGTAGGGGATTTCTTAAAGGATAAGAAATCAACTAAAATAGGGAAAGTAAATCCGTCTTATACAGCAGGATATGAATTAAAGGACTTAAGAGAATGTCTTCCTAACTATGTTGTTGATACACTGAAGGATGGTATTGTGACTTTTGATTCAAGAATCAAGGGATATGCTATGAATGATGCTGTTCTTACAGGTATAGAAACAAGAACTTCAGCTCCAGTGAGAATAAGTAGAAATGACAATTTAGAAAGTATAAGCTCTAAGGGTTTATATCCAGCAGGAGAAGGTGCTGGCTTTGCAGGGGGAATAATTTCAGCAGCTGTTGATGGTATAAAAGTAGCTGAAAGAATAATTGCAGAATATAAAGAAATATAATTTATAAAAAACAATGCTCTGAAAACTTTGCTTTTTAGAGCATTTTTTGTTAAAATAAATTTAGCATAACTGGAAATTTTTTTAACTAAATTTGTTACAAAATTAACATAGTGCTTATAGACAAAAATCAGAATCACTATTTTTCGAGTTAGACAAACCCAGAAAAACTGTAAGTGACTCCATAAGTAAATAATAAATTTAATAAGAGGTGCATATAAATGAGTAAAAATTTTGATGATTTATTGTCAAAGGTTAAGGAATGTAAAAGAAAAAAATTAGCTGTTGCAGTAGCACAGGACAAGCCAGTTCTAGAAGCCGTAAACGAAGCTAAGAGAATGGGGATTGCAGATGCAATTTTAGTTGGTGATAAGGATAAAATAAAAGAAGTAGCAGATTCAATTGGTATGGATTTAAATCAATTCGAAGTTCATCATGAAGCAGATCCTAAGAAAGCAGCTTTAGATGCTGTTCAATTAGTATCAGCAGGTAAAGCTGATATGGTTATGAAAGGATTACTTGATACAGCTACATTCTTAAGAAGTGTTTTAAATAAAGAAGTTGGTTTAAGAACAGGAAAATTAATGTCTCATGTAGCAGTATTTGAAATAAAGGGATTTGATAGACTAATATTCTTAACAGATGTTGCATTTAACACATATCCAGAATTAAAGGATAAAGTTCAAATTGTAAACAACGCTGTAAAAGTAGCACATGCTTGTGGAATAGATTGTCCAAAGGTAGCACCTTTATGTGCAGTAGAAGTAGTAAATCCAAATATGCAACCTACTCTTGATGCAGCATTATTATCAAAGATGAGTGATAGAGGACAAATAAAGGGATGTATCGTTGATGGACCTCTTGCTTTAGATAATGCATTATCAGAAGAAGCAGCAAAACATAAGGGAGTTACAGGACCAGTTGCTGGTAAGGCAGATATATTATTATTACCAGATATCGAAGCAGGTAACATAATGTATAAAACATTAACTTATACAGCAGACGTTAAGAATGGATGTGTATTAGTTGGAACATCTGCACCAGTTATTTTAACTTCAAGAGCTGACAGCTTTGAAACAAAAGTTAACTCAATTGCATTAGCAGCTATAGTTGCAGAAGCTAAATAATATTAAATACCAGGGGGAGTAAGTTATGTCATATAACATTTTAATAATAAATCCAGGTTCAACATCAACAAAGATTGGTGTATATAAAGATGAAAAAGAAGTTTTAGAAGAAACTATAAGACACACTAATGAAGAAATAAAGAGATATGCTACTATATTTGATCAATTTGGTTTCAGAAAAGAATTAATCTTAAAAGTATTAGCAGAAAAGAATTTTGATATAAAAACATTAGACGCTGTAGTAGGTAGAGGTGGAATGCTTAAACCAGTAGAAGGTGGAACTTACGCAGTAAATGATGCTATGGTTGAAGATTTAAAAGTAGGAGTACAAGGTCCTCATGCATCTAACCTAGGAGGAATACTTGCAAGATCAATAGGTGATGAATTAGGAGTACCTTCATTCATAGTTGACCCAGTTGTAACTGATGAATTATCAGATGTAGCTAGATTCTCAGGAACACCTGATATCCCAAGAAGAAGTAAGTTCCATGCTTTAAACCAAAAAGCTGTTGCTAAGAGATATGGTAAGGAATCAGGAAAAGGATATGAAAATCTTAACTTAATTGTTGTTCACATGGGCGGTGGAGTTTCAGTTGGAGCTCATAAGAATGGTAAAGTTGTAGATGTAAACAACGCTTTAGATGGAGATGGACCATTCTCACCAGAAAGAGCTGGTTCTGTTCCTGCTGGAGACTTAATAAAGATGTGTTTCAGTGGTAAATATACTGAAAATGAAGTATACAGCAAAGTTGTTGGAAAAGGTGGTTTCGTAGGTTATTTAAATACTAACGATGTTAAGGGAACTATCGATAAAATGGGTGAAGGAGACAAAGAATGTACAGCAATCTACAATGCATTCCTTTATCAAATAGTTAAAGAAATCGGTGCTATGGCAGGAATCTTAGAAGGTAAGGTAGATCAAATCGTTGTAACTGGAGGCATTGCATATTCAGATGTATTAATTCCAGACCTTATAGAAAAAGTTAAATGGATAGCTCCTGTAACTGTATATCCAGGAGAAGATGAACTATTAGCATTAGCTCAAGGTGCTATAAGAGTTCTTAGCGGAGAAGAAGAAGCTAAAGTATACTAGAATATTATTTTAGGTGAATAATGTTAAAAGAAATGTGGATATCTTATTGTGTTTAATAAGATATCCACATTATTTTTATATATTAAATTTAGATATTGATTCTGATAAGTTTTTAGCAATCTCTTTATTATTGTTAGATATTTTTGATATAGAATTACCATTATCATTAATTGAAGAAATACTAGAAGATATAGTAGATGCCGAGTCTGCAACAGTTGACATTGATTTTGATAAGTTAGATATTGTGTTAGAAATATCAACTATAGATGATGCTGCAGAGTTAAACATATCGTTATAATTTAATAATAATTCTTTTACAGACTTAGAATTTTCTTTATAGATAGCTGTATAGCTGCTTAAAGAGTCATATTCGCTAAGTATAATATCTTCAAAGATAGATGCAAGTTCTTTAGAAGATGAAGTTAATTCATTAACAGCAGAGAAAACTTCTGTTATGTTATTTTGTATAGAAGAAACAGTTTCAGATGATTGTTCTGCTAATTTACGGACTTCATCTGCAACAACAGCAAAGCCTTTTCCGTTTTCACCAGCTCTAGCAGCTTCAATAGCAGCATTTAAAGCTAATAAGTTAGTTTGTTCAGCTATTTGCAATATTTCATTAGACATTAAAGAAATATTATCAATTACTTTAACTCTCTCTATAGAATTCTTTAATTTTTCATTGCATGAAGCATAAGTTTTCTTTAAGTATATTTTTGTATCTTCTGATTTATTTAGAAGTTCTGATGAACTATTCTCAATAGAATCTGCAAGACTTAATCCAGTTTGAATACTTTCTTTAGAAGTAATTATATTATCTTTTATATCTGTAGAAGTACTATCAAGTTCAATTAATGAAGTTGAAGATTCTTCAATAAGGGCAGATATATTTTCAAGAGAATCAGAAGCAGAACTTAATTCATCAAACATACTTGAAATCATAGTATCCATTTTATTAGTACTGTCAGATAAGTCTGAACTTCCAGTATAAACAGATTTAATAGTTGAATTTAAAACTGTAACTGAATCATTTAAAGAAGTAATAACTTGAGAAAATTCATCATTTCCAGAAGTATCTTCCTTATGTGTAAGGTTACATTCAGATAGTTCAAGTGAGAACTGTTTAATCTTATTAATTTCATTAGTAATCCATCTATTTATATAAAGACATATAATTACGCTAATTATTACAGAAACTATAGAAATAATAATTAATGTTTTAATTGTTCTATTTGTAGCTGAATAAACTTCACTCTCAGCCATTGATATACATAAAGTCCAGCTAGTATTTGGAATACTTGCATATGAAGTGAAGTATTTTTTACCGTTTATAGAAAAAACTTCAACGTTAGTTTTTAGGTTATCATAAGAATTTACTAATGGTAAAAGAGAATTGTAATTCTTATTATCTTTATTAATTTGGTCACCATTATAAACTAGAGTCATATCTTTATGTGCAACAAAGTTACCATGCTTATTTATTATGTATGCAAAACCTGTGTTACCTAATTGTATATTTTGAATAGTATTGTTAACATTATGTAAGTCAATTACTCCACAGAGATTTCCTAAAAATTTATCTCCATCCATAATAGGAACAGTTAAAGTAATTATTGAAAGCTCATTGTCAGGAATAACAAAAGGCTCCGTTATAGTTTTTTTATTCCCAGTTATATCTTTATAAAATTGTTCAGAAGATTGATCTTTTATTGTATTGTTTTCTGCATAATAAGATATTCCATTAGGATCCATGATGAACAGATGTTTAAATCCCCAATCACTAGCTGACTTTACAAGCGTAGGATATTGTAAGTTCCAATCCATAGATTGAATATTATCCATTTTAGATATAGTATATAATGCTGTAAACCTATTTTCTAATTCATTAGAAATTAATTCTGATGAATCTACAACCTTGTTCAAAAGGTTTTCATTAGTTGTAGATAAGACGCCATCTTTTAAATATACAGCAGACATTGTTACAGAAATAATACTGCTTAGTATTATTAATGTTGAAAATATTAATAAAATTTTTTTCCCTATCGTTTTCGACTTGAAAACTTTAATTTTCATAGATTATCCCTCCCTTTATATGTTATTTTCGTAAAAATTAAATTAAAACTTAATAGTTCTTGAAAAATACTTTCAATTCATGAAATTGAATAGTTATGTATATTTATGAGATAAAAGGTAATATTTTATGATAGAATTAAGCAGTAAGAAGGTGGGGAATTTATGAGAACAAATATTAATTCGGAAAATAAACTTACAATGCTGTCTCAGATGTGTAATGATGCAAAGTTTCAAGTTTTAGAATATGATAAACTAGAAGGCGCTACAGATATGGAAACTGCTTTAGGACTTAATATTATGAATGATGCAGGAATAAAGTTAAGACAAGTAAGAATAATATTACAGGATAGTGCCATTAAACTAGAACCAGGAGCTTTAAGTTATATGAAGGGTAATATAAGTATAAAAACTAAAACTGGTGGAGTGCTGGGGCTAGGTAAGAAGATTTTTAGCGGTAAGGTGACAGGTGAAGAGATGTTTAAGCCTACATATGAAGGAAGTGGAGAAATATTTTTGGAGCCATCCTTCGGACATTTTGCATTAATAGAGCTTGAAGATGAGGAAATCATAGTAGATGATGGTATGTTTTATGCTTGTGAAGATAGTATAGAAGTAGGAGTGGCTATTCAAAAGACTATATCTGCATTTACACTAGGAAATGAGGATATTTTTCAGGTTAAGTTAAAGGGAAGTGGAATAGTTGTTTTAGAAATACCTGTTCCTGAATCAGAGGTATTTAAGTGTAAATTATCAAATGATACATTAAAGGTGGATGGTGATTTTGTAGCTTTGAGATCAGGGAGAATTGAATTTACTGTAGAAAAATCATCAGGGGGTATAGGATCATTAACGAATGGAGAAGGATTTTTAAATGTTTATTCAGGAATAGGAGAGGTATGGATTCTACCAACTAAAGGGGTATATTCTGATTTAAAGACAATAGGAATAAATAAGGGAATTTACATTAAACAAAAAGATGATTTTTAAGTTTAGCATAATAAAGTTGTGAATTATTAAAGCTTTAAGTATAATAGGATGTGAAATTACAATTATTAATAGGGAGTGAGAGAATGAATTCCTATGAATCAAAGTTAAAAAGTGAGGAAATGGATTTGTTATTTAATGCTATATTAACTTTAAAGGATACAGAAGAATGTTATAAGTTCTTTGAAGATGTAGCAACTATAAATGAAATAAAGGCATTAGCTCAGAGGATACATGTGGCAAAATTATTAAGTGAAAAGAAGACTTATACAGAAATAGCTGAAGTTACAGGAGCAAGTACTGCAACTATAAGCAGAGTAAATAGATGTGTTAATTACGGTAGTAATGGATATAATATTGTTCTTGAAAGAATTAAAGAAGGTAAAAGTTGATATAAAGTATAATAAAGTTTATACTATTCATAGTAAAAAAATAGATTATTTAGAAATAATGGTGAGGTAAAAAAATGAGTAGAATGTTTGGAACTGATGGAGTTAGAGGCATTGCTAATACAGAATTAACAGCTGAGTTAGCTTATAATTTAGGAAGAGCAGGAGCTTTTGTTTTAACAGAAGGTACACACAAGCCTAAAATATTAGTTGGTAAAGATACTAGACTTTCTGGAGATATGCTAGAAGCAGCACTTGTTGCAGGTATATTATCAGTTGGAGCAGAAGCAGTTGTATTAGGAGTTGTGCCAACACCAGCAGTAGCACATTTAACAAGAGAATATGGAGCAGATGCAGGGGTTGTTATATCAGCATCTCATAATCCAGTTGAATATAACGGAATAAAGTTCTTCGATGCTAGAGGATATAAACTTTCTGATGAATTAGAAGATCAAATTCAAAGCGTAATAGAAAGTGGTTTTGAAGGAGTGCCTAGCCCAATAGGAGAAAATTTAGGAAGAGAATATGTTAAGAAGAGCGCATTAGATGACTACATAAAATTTGCTAAGAGTACAACAACTGTAGACTTAACAGGTCTAAAAGTTGCTTTAGATTGTGCTAATGGAGCATCTTATGAAGCTTCAGTTAAAGCATTTAAGGAATTAGGAGCTGAAGTACATGTAATTAACAATACTCCAGATGGAACTAATATAAATAAAAAGTGTGGATCAACTCATCCAGAAGAATTAATGGAATATGTGGTTAAAAATGGATGTGATGTAGGTTTTGCTTATGATGGTGATGCTGACAGATGTTTAGCAGTAGATGAAAAAGGAAAGTTAATTACTGGAGATTTTATTTTAACTATCTGTGGAAAGTACTTAAAGGAAATGAATAAGTTACATGATGATACTATAGTTGTTACAGTAATGAGTAACTTAGGATTAGATATAGCTTGCCAAGAACAAGGAATGAAGACTTTAAAAACTAAAGTTGGAGACAGATATGTTCTTGAAGAAATGATTAAGGGTAAATATGTGCTTGGTGGAGAACAATCAGGACACATTATATTCTTAGACTACAATACAACTGGAGATGGTCTTGTAACTTCATTACAAATTGCATCAATAGTTAAGAAGGAAAATAAAACTTTAAGTGAATTATGCAGCATAATGAAGGAACTACCACAAGTTTTAGCAAATGCTAAGGTTCCAAATGAAATGAAAAATATTTACTTAGAAGATGAAGAAATAAAGGCTGAAATAGTTAGAATAGAAGAAAGCTTACATGGAAGAGGAAGAGTTTTAATAAGACCTTCTGGAACTGAACCACTAGTTAGAGTTATGCTTGAAGGTGAAAATCAAGAAGAAATAGATAAGATGGCTCATAACTTAGCAGATATGATAGTAGCTAAATGTAAGTATTGGAAGATATAGATGCAGGTCTTGCCAAATGTTAGATAACCAGCTTAGAAACGTAAAAGAGAATAATAATTATGATATTTATGTAGCTATTATAAACTCAAATGAGCAGTCTAATGCAGAAACAAGTTTGTATTATTATTTCTTAGAACAAGGACTTTCAAATGAAAAAGCACTTGCATTTTCAGCTATGGCAGATGAAGAAACGGCAGACTTAATAAAAAAGTATTCAGAAATGAGTTCTAGTGAATTTAAAACAGCAATAGATTTATTAAAAGATATTATATTAATGATGTTGGAGATTGCTGGGATTCATTATGGTGGTAAAATATTTATTTAATGATATAGAATATCCAGATGATTTTAAATCAAGAGAGAAAATTTTCAAACAATATCATGAAAAAATAAATCAAATTTCAGGAAGTGAAATGAAGAAAAAAGATTTTAGTATGGCAATATTATTAGATCTTTTTGCAATTATAGGAGTGATAGCAGTATTTATGTATGGGGAAGCATCTATAATTTTAAAAGCTGTTTATATTATTCCATCAATAATATTTGCAATATATGACTTATCATTGGCATGTAAAGTAAAATATAAAGAATGTAATAAAAAGAATTTATATAAGAAACAAGTTTCAATGCTGATGTTAGTAAATGTATATATTTTTTTAGGAACATATATCTTTCAAGTAATAAGCTTAGGGGATAAGTTTACAAATCAAATATGTATTTTTTCTTTAATAGCTTTTATAGTTTTAACTTTAGGATTAATATTAAAAGCAGGAAAAGATTCACCAAAAAGATTTATAAATGATTTTTTATATAAGGAAAATAAATATCATAGTCAGTCATCATGGGTACTTAATATTACCAGAGTATTAATTGTTTTAATATCTTTATTTAAACCATACATGTTAGTTATGGCTATAGGTTATATACTTCTTTCACCTTATACGTATTATATAACTTATGCTTATTATATATATTTACAGTATGATAATGTTCAACAATTACACCAATATTAGAATTGTAGGATATCAAGATGAAGAAGAGATAATGTATTCTTTATCAGCTACTAAACAAAAAGAAATAGAAAAGCAAAGGTTAGAAGAAGATAATTAATATAAGAATCTGTATCAAAAGAGAGAATTTTGATACAGATTTTTTTCTGATTACTAAATTTATTTTTATAAATTAAAAAGCTAAAACTTAACTCATAAATTTTCTTTACTGGTATAATTTATAAATATTTAAGCCTTAAAAATAAAAAGAATGGTTCTAAGGATGGAATTAATGGCATAAGATGCTTATTATGAGATGATAAAGAGAAATGCGATAATAATAAAAAAATGAAGGTAAATAAAGAAAAGTACTATGTAAAATAAACTGAGGATAATAAATTATTAAAAAAATGGCATTGTTTTTGAAAAAGTACAATAAATCAATAGTAGCTACAAGTAATAAAATATTAAAATTGTAAAAATAATGTTTAAATGTTGACTTTATGAAAAAACACGAGTAAAATCATAACTAAGCGAAAAGTGAATATTTCCTAGTATTTAAAAGCTACGATGGAGAAGGTTATTTAATGTTACAAAAGGTTCAGAGAGTCAGTGGTTGGTGTGAACTGATGCTTTTAGTTAAATAGGTATCACTCCTGAGCTGAATCCAGAAAACTTTGCTTTGTAGCATTGTGAGTAAGCGATATCCGGTGAGCATCCGTTATATGTAAGGGTTTGTTGGAACCGATTATGTTATATTTAGGCGGAGTTTTATCCCACTTTTTATGATATATTTATCATTCATAAAGGTGGTTTTTTTTATTCTTAGATGAATTATATTCATATAAAAGATATGTATAATGTGCTTGTTTATGCGTTCTAAGTATGTTTTATGCAAAGAATAAAAAATGAAATTATAGTGCCGCAAAAGAACCGAAAAGAAAAATAATTAAATGGTATTTTTATAAGGAATTATTTTTCTTTTAGAACCTTTTGCATGGCTGACAAAGCGGTTTCCTGCGCTGAAAAGCGTGGCGTCAGCCACTTTGTGCTACTTTATTAAAAAATATATAATGTTCCGTTTCGTAAATAAGGAGGGGGAAAGATGGAGCAAAAGCATGTATTATCAGTTCTTGTACAAAATTCATCAGGGGTTTTAAGTAGAATAGCAGGATTGTTTTCAAGAAGAGGTTACAATATTGATAGCTTGACAGTTGGGGCAACAGATAATGAAGAAGTATCAAGAATGACAATCACAATAACAGGTGATAATGATGTACTTGAACAGGTTACAAAACAGCTTGATAAATTAGAAGAAGTTATTAGAGTTATTAACTTAAAGGCTGATAATTCAGTTTATAGGGAACTTGTTTTAATTAAAGTAAAAGCTGGGGCAGATAAGAGAGCTGATATTAATGAAATTGTTAAGATATTTAGATGTAAGATAATAGATTTATCTACAGAAACATTAACAATTGAATTAACAGGAGATGAAAGTAAGATATCCGCATTAATCAAATTAATGGAGGAATATGGAATAGAAGAACTTGTAAGGACAGGTGTTACAGCACTTGAAAGAGGAGATAACACTATAACAAGTTATACTGAATATGAATAAAAATTGCAATTGGCTAATAGAGGGGGGCAGCTTTAATGACCAATAATAAAATAAGCATCTTTGATTCTACCTTAAGAGATGGGGCTCAAGGGCAGGGAATTTCCTACTCTGTAGAAGATAAAATTAAGATAGTCAAAGCCTTAGATGATATTGGAGTCACATATATAGAAGCAGGAAATCCAGGATCTAATCCAAAAGATATGGAATTCTTCAAAAGAATAAAGGAAGTAAGTTTAAAAACATCAAAAGTTGCAGCTTTCGGTTCAACAAGAAGACCAAAAATAGAAGTAAAGGATGATAATAATATAAAAAATATATTATTAGCAGATACCGATGTGGTAGTAATATTCGGTAAAGCATGGGACTTCCAGGTTAAAGATATATTAAAAACCACTTTAGATGAAAATTTAAAAATGATAGAAGAGACAGTACATTTTTTAGCTGAAAGGGGAAAAGAAGTAATATTTGATGCAGAACATTTCTTTGATGGCTATAAGGAAAATAAAGAATATGCAATGCAGACTATTAAAACAGCTAAAGAAGCAGGTGCTAAAACTGTAGTTCTATGTGATACAAATGGAGGTACACTTCCAAATGAGATAGAAACTATAGTAAAAGAAGCAATAAGCAATGTAGGGGGCAATGTAGGTATACATTGTCACGATGATATAGGAATGGCAGTAGCAAATTCAGTCGTGGCAGCACAATCAGGGGCAAATCACATTCAAGGAACCTTTATAGGAACAGGTGAAAGATGTGGTAATTCAAATCTTAGTGCAATAATTCCAACTTTAAAACTAAAGCTTGGAATAGACGTTATAGATGAAGAGAACCTTTCTAAATTAACTAGTGTTGCTAGATTCATAGCAGAAATTTCAAACATTACTTTAAAAGATGATTCACCATATGTGGGCAATTCAGCATTTGCACATAAAGGTGGAATGCATATAGATGCTGTTTGTAAAGATTCTAAATCTTATGAACATGTTAAACCAGAAGTGATAGGAAATGAAAGAAGATTTTTAATATCTGAAGTCAGTGGTAAAAGCACGATTTTATCACAGATAAAAAAGATATTTCCTAATGTTTCCAAAGAAAGCAAAGAGATTCAGGTTATTACAGATAGATTAAAAGAACTAGAATATGAAGGCTATCAATTTGAAGGCGCAGAAGGAACTGTAGAGCTTGTAATGAGAAAGATAATGGGTAAATATAAACCTTTCTTTAAGTTAAATCATTTCAAAGTATTTGCAGAACAGTCTTCAAATGGAATAAAGGAATTTACCTCATCAGTAATGATTAATGTTACTGTTGATGGAAAGGAACAGATAAGTGCAGCTGAAGGTGAAGGACCTGTAAATGCATTAGATAAAGCACTTAGAAAAGCATTAGAAGTCTTTTATCCACAATTAAGTGATGTAAGACTTGTAGATTACAAAGTAAGGGTTTTAGACTCTGAAAGTGCTACTGAAGCAAAAGTAAGAGTTTTAATAGAGTCTACAGATGGTGATGAAAGCTGGAGTACAGTTGGGGTATCAAGAGATATTATCAAAGCTAGCTGGATAGCATTAGTTGATTCTATAGAATATAAACTGATAAAAGATATAGAAAAAAAAGTAAAAACATATTTTTAGGGAGATGATTAAACAATGGGCATGACAATGACACAAAAAATATTAGCAGCACATGCAGGATTGGAAAGCGTTAAAGCAGGACAATTAATAGAAGCTAATTTAGATTTAGTTTTAGGGAATGATATTACAACACCAGTTGCTGTAACTGAGTTTAAGAAGTTTGGTGCAGACAAACAAGTATTTAGCAAGAGTCAAATAGCAATCGTTCCAGATCACTTTACTCCTAATAAGGACATAAAGGCTGCAGAACAAGTTAAATACATAAGAGGATTTGCACATGAAAAAGGAATTGAAAACTTCTTCGAAGTTGGAGAAATGGGTATAGAACACTGCTTAGTACCTGAAAAAGGATTAGCTGTAGCAGGAGATGTTGTAATTGGAGCTGACTCACATACTTGTACTTATGGAGCACTTGGTGCATTCTCAACAGGTATTGGATCAACAGATATGGCTGCTGGTATGGCAACAGGTAAGTGCTGGTTTAAGGTACCATCTGCTTTAAAATTTGTTCTTAAGAATAAACCTGCTAAATGGGTAAGTGGTAAGGACATTATTTTACACATAATAGGAATGATTGGTGTTGATGGAGCACTTTACAAATCAATGGAATTCGTTGGAGATGGATTACAATACCTTTCAATGGACGATAGATTTACAATGGCTAACATGGCTATAGAAGCTGGTGGAAAGAATGGTATATTCCCAGTAGATGATAAGACTGAAGAATATTTAAAAGAACATGCTAAGAGAGAATGGAAGAAATTTGAATCTGATGAAGATGCAGAATATGATGAAGTTTATGAAATAGATTTAAGTACATTAAGACCAACTGTATCATTCCCACACTTACCAGATAACACAAGAACAATTGATGAAGCTCAAGGTCTTGAAATAGATCAAGTTGTTATTGGATCTTGTACAAATGGTAGAATCTCAGATTTAAGAATTGCTAGAGATATTCTTAAAGGAAAGAAAACAAACAAGAATATAAGAACAATCGTAATTCCTGGAACTCAAAAGATTTACCTTCAAGCATTAGAAGAAGGAATAATCAAAGATTTAATTGAAGCAGGAGCAGCAGTATCTACACCAACTTGTGGACCATGTCTTGGAGGTCATATGGGTATATTAGCAAAAGGTGAAAGATGCGTATCAACAACAAACAGAAACTTTGTAGGAAGAATGGGACACGTAGAATCAGAAGTTTATCTAGCAAGCCCAGCTGTAGCAGCAGCATCAGCTATAACAGGTAAAATAACTGACCCAGAAACAGTGTAGGAGGTAAAAAATAATGAGCGTTAAAGGTAGAGTATTCAAATATGGAGATAATGTAGATACAGATGTAATCATTCCGGCAAGATATTTAAACACTTCAGATCCAAAGGAACTTGCTGCACACTGTATGGAAGATATAGATATAGACTTTGTTAAAAAAGTTAAACCAGGAGATATCATAGTTGCAAATAAAAACTTTGGCTGTGGCTCTTCAAGAGAACATGCACCACTAGCAATAAAGACAGCTGGAGTTAGCTGTGTTATAGCATCAACATTTGCAAGAATCTTCTATAGAAACTCAATCAATATTGGGTTACCAATACTTGAATGTGATGAAGCTGTTAAATCTATTGATGCAGGGGATGAATTAGAAGTAGATTTCAAATCAGGTGTAATTAAGAATTTAACAAAGAATGAAAGTTATCAAGGTCAAGGATTCCCAGAATTCATGCAAAGAATCATTGATAATGATGGATTAATTGGATATATAAAATCAAAATAAGCAATAAGAATAAATCGGGGGGTTAAACATATGAAATATAATATAGCAGTAGTTGCTGGAGACGGTATAGGTCCAGATATAGTAGATGAAACAATAAAGGTTTTAAATGTAGTAGGAGAAAAATTCGGACATGAATTTGCTTATACTCATGCATTAGCAGGTGGATGTGCAATAGATAAATTTGGAACAGCACTTCCAGATGAAACATTAGAAGTTTGTAAGAAATCAGACGCAGTACTTTTAGGAGCAGTTGGAGGACCAAAATGGGATGACCCAGATGCAAAAGTAAGACCAGAGCAAGCTCTTATGGGATTAAGATCAGGATTAGGTCTTTACTGTAACTTAAGACCTGCAACATTATATGCACCACTTAAGAATGCATCTCCTTTAAAGGAAGAATTAGTAGACAAGGGAATAGATATTGCAATAGTTAGAGAATTAACTGGTGGTATCTACTTTGGTAAAAGAGGAAGAGAAGTAGTTGATGGTGTTCAATCTGCTTACGATACAGAAAGATACAATGTAAATGAAATAAAGAGAATTGCTAAAATAGGTTTTGAAACAGCAATGAAGAGAAAGAAAAAGTTAACTTGTGTTGATAAAGCTAACATACTAGAAAGTTCAAGACTTTGGAGAGTTGTTCTTGGTGAAATGGCTAAGGATTATCCAGAAGTTGAATTAAACTATTTATATGTTGATAATGCAGCAATGCAAATAGTTAAAGAACCATCTCAATTTGATGTTATTGTAACTTCAAACATCTTTGGAGACATCCTTTCAGATGAAGCTAGTATGGTTACAGGATCAATTGGTATGTTACCATCAGCATCACTTGGTGATGGAACTAGAGGAATGTATGAACCAATCCACGGAAGCGCTCCTGATATTGCAGGACAAGGTATTGCTAACCCACTAGCAACAATTCTTTCAGGTGCTATGATGCTTAGATACAGTTTCAACCTAGAAAAAGAAGCTCAAGCTGTAGAAAAAGCAGTTCTAGCTGTACTTGAAGATGGATACAGAACTGGCGACATAATGAGCGAAGGAATGAAAAAAGTCGGAACAGTTGAAATGGGTAAATTAGTAATAGATAAAATAAAGGAGATGTAATTAATATGAGAAGTGACGTTGTAAAAAAAGGTCCTTCAAGGGCACCACATAGATCACTATTTAAGGCATCTGGTCTAACTGATGAAGAAATAGATAGACCATTAATAGGTGTTGTAACATCTCAAAATGATATAATTCCAGGTCATGTTAATCTAGATAAGATTGTTGAAGGAGTTAAGAAAGGAGTACTAATTGGTGGGGGAACACCATTAGTATTCCCAACAATAGGTGTTTGTGATGGTATTGCAATGGGACATGAAGGAATGAAATATTCCTTAGTAACAAGAGAACTTATAGCAGATAGTATTGAATGTATGGTTAAAGCTCATGGTTTAGATGCTTTAGTTTTAATTCCTAATTGCGATAAAATAGTTCCAGGAATGATGATGGCAGCTATGAGATTAAATATACCTGCTGTTGTTGTAAGTGGAGGACCAATGCTTCCAGGTAAATTTAAGGGTACAGATGTTTCATTAACTACTGTATTTGAAGGCGTTGGGGCTTTCGAAAATGGTACAATGCTTGAAGCTGACCTTAAAGAACTTGAAAATAATGCATGTCCAACATGTGGATCATGTTCAGGTATGTTTACAGCTAACTCAATGAACTGTTTAGTAGAAGTTCTTGGTATGGCGTTACCTGGAAATGGTACTATACCAGCTGTTTATTCAGAAAGAATAAGACTTGCAAAACATGCAGGTATGGCTGTTATGAATCTTTTAGAAAAAGATATAAAACCAAGAGATATAGTAACTAAGGAATCAATAGAAAATGCTTTATCAGTAGAAATGGCACTAGGATGTTCTTCAAATACTGTTTTGCATTTAACTGCTATAGCTAATGAGGCAAAAGTGCCAATAAATTTGGACATTATAAATGAAGTTTCAGAAAGAGTCCCAAATCTTTGTCATTTAGCACCAGCATCTCAAACTCATATAATTGATTTATATGCAGCTGGTGGAATTGGGGCAGTTATGAATGAACTTTCTAAGAAAGATTTACTTCACCTTGATTGTATAACTGCAACAGGAAAAACTCAAAGAGAAAATATAGAAGGTAAGCATGTATTAGACTATGAAATAGTAAGACCAATAGATAATCCATACATGACTACTGGTGGAATTCAAATATTAAGAGGTAACTTAGCAGTAGATGGAGCAGTTGTTAAGAAATCAGCTGTTGCACCAGAAATGCTTGTACACGAAGGACCAGCTAAGGTATTTGATTCAGAAGAAGAAGCTATTGCAGCAATTATGGGTAAAAAGATAGTTGCTGGAGATGTTGTAGTTATAAGGTATGAAGGACCAAAGGGAGGTCCAGGAATGAGAGAAATGCTATCTCCAACATCAGCAATAGCTGGTATGGGATTAGATAAAGATGTAGCCCTTATAACAGACGGAAGATTTAGTGGGGCAACTAAGGGTGCATCAATAGGTCACGTATCACCAGAAGCAGCTGAAGGAGGAATTATCGCATTAGTTGAAGATGGAGATTTAATTTCTATAGATATCAACAACGGTAAGTTAGACCTAAAGGTATCAGAAGAAGTACTAGACCAAAGAAGAAAGAACTTAAAACCATTTGAACCAAAAGTTAAAGATGGATATTTAGCAAGATATTCTAAACTTGTTACATCTGCTAGTACAGGTGCAGTATTCAAATACTAATTTGGTGAAAGGCTTTAAGCTTACTTAGGGGTAAGTAAATTTTTATGATAAGGAGGGGGCTTATTTGTTACTATCAGGATCGGATATAGTTGTTAAATCTTTAATAGATGAAGGTGTTAAAATAGTCTTTGGTTATCCAGGCGGACAGGTTATAAATATCTATGACTCGCTATATAAATATCAAGATGAAATAAAGCACGTATTAACATGCCATGAGCAAAATGCCGCTCATGCAGCAGATGGTTATGCAAGAGCTACAGGTGAGGTAGGTGTTTGTATCGCAACTTCAGGCCCAGGTGCAACTAATCTTGTAACTGGAATTGCAACAGCTTATATGGATTCAATACCACTAGTAGCGATTACAGGAAATGTTCCAATGAACCTTCTAGGAAAAGATAGTTTCCAAGAAGTTGATATAAGAGGAATTACAATGCCTATAACAAAGCATAATTACATTGTTAAGGATGTAAATAAACTTCAGGAAGTAATTAGTGATGCTTTCCGTATTGCAAAGGAAGGCAGACCAGGCCCAGTTTTAATTGATATTCCTAAGAATATTCAGATTGAAAAAGCTGAGTATAAAAATATAAGTAAAGCAGAGCCAAAGAAGTTTAAAGTAAACCAAGATAAAATTAAGACAGCCATTGAAATGATTAATAAGGCTAAGAAACCTTTTATATATGTTGGTGGTGGTGCAGTTGCATCAAATGCAGCTGAACAAGTTTTAGCTTTAGCTGAAAAGATAAATTCACCAATATGTAATTCATTAATGGCTAGAGGTGTAGTTCCAAGTAATCATCCGTTATATACAGGTATGATTGGTATGCATGGAACAAAAGCTTCCAATATAACAGCTACAAAATGTGATTTATTTATAGCATTAGGTGCAAGATTCTCTGATAGAGTTATCTCTAATCCAGAAAACATCAGCAATGCTAATATAATTCATATAGATATAGATCCAGCTGAAATTAATAAAAATGTTAAGGTAGACTTATCAATTGCAGCAGACTTAAAGGATGCTTTAGAGCTTATCGTTCCAGCAATTAATGAGAAGAATAATGAAGAATGGTTAGAAAACATGAATTCATTAAAGAAACTACCTGCATATAAGGCTGAAGGAGAAGATGTATTAAGTCCAAAGGTATTATTTGATGCTTTAAATAAAGTAAAAGATAAAGAGTTAATAATATCTACTGAAGTTGGGCAGCATCAGATGTGGACTGCTCAATATTATAACTTTAAGAAACCAAGAACTCTTATAACATCAGGTGGACTTGGAACAATGGGATTTGGACTAGGAGCAGCCATTGGTGCTCAGTTTGGAAGGCCAGATTGTAAAGTTATTAATATAGCAGGAGATGGAAGCTTCATGATGAATTGTCAAGAAATTGCTACTGCTGTCTCCAATAAATTGCCAATTATCATGATTATTATGAATAATAATGTTCTAGGAATGGTTAGACAATGGCAGACTCTTTTCTTTGATAAGAGATACTCTAATACAACACTAAATAGAAAAACTGATTTAGTTAAACTTGCTGAAGCTTTTGGGGCTGAAGGTTATAGAGTAAGAGAAAAGGATGAACTTGATGATGTCTTAAGTAAGGCATTAGAAGCAGAGGGACCAGTTCTTATTGATTACAGAATTGATAGCGATAAGAATGTATTCCCAATGGTTGCTCCAGGAGCACCAATTAATCAAATAATCACTGAAAGTGATCTTGATTAACAAATTAATTAGCTAAAAATAATATATATAAATAAAAACAGACTATTTCAGGAAACGTAACTCCTAAAATAGTCTGTTTTTTTGCTTCAATTGAGTCAGAAACAATGTTTTTATCATTTATAATAATTTCTTTCGATGTGGGTTCAATAATTCAAACAGTCATCTAAAAGGTTTGCTGAGAAGAATCTTTATAAAATGTTATAAAAATTTTTAAAGGGAAGATACTAATAGATATTAAAAGAAAGTTCTTGGTTTAAAAAAAGATTTGTTATTTTAGTTAGCTGGCTAAATTAGTACATACAAAAAATGATATTTTTATATTGAAATTATATTAAATTTATATTACTATTTTCAATAGTAGCCACAAACTATTAAAATATGTTATTTTATAGAGTGATATTATTGTTAGTCGACTAAATAAAAGGAGGGGGAATTATTGTTTGTTAATAAGTCATTATTAGGATTGTTCCTTCAAACTGCAAGACTTCAGTTTTTAAGAACTCATAGCTTATCAGGAAAAACTGAGGCACATCATGGGCAAGGAGGCTTGCTTGTAGCACTTCACTTTAAGGATGGTCAGACTCAAAAAGAATTAGCACAGCTTATGGGAAGAAAACCAGCAACTATGACTGTTATGATTCAAAGAATGGAGAAAAATGATCTAGTGAAGAAGGAGCAGGATAAAGAAGATCAAAGAACTACTAGAATCTATATAACAAAGAAAGGAGAAGAAGAATATAAAAAAGTAAGAGAGATATTCGAGCAAATGGAGGAAGAGATGTTTGCAAACTTTTCTGTTGAGGAAAAGATTGTTTTTAAGCGGCTTTTAATGCAGATACAAGATAATTTTTTAGAAAAGATGCCAGAGGTAAAGTTATTTTGCCAAGAAAGTAATGAAAAATAGGACAGGAGGATATTACTAGATGTTAAAGTTAATTAAATACTTAAAAAGTTCAGTAGGTGCAGTATTAATGATTGTATTGTTATTACTGGTACAAGCTTTTTGCGATCTTTCATTACCTGATTACACATCTAACATAGTTAATGTTGGAATTCAGCAAGGGGGAGTAGAGGATGCTGTCCCAGATGTAATTAGAAAGACAGAATTAGATAGGATTTTATTATTTACAAATGAAGATGATAAAAATAATATTTTGGATAATTATACATACTTGGATAAAGGGTCATTAAGTGAAAGTGAATTTAATGATTATAAAAAGGATTATCCAGAATTGGAAAGTGAATCTCTATATAAATTAAATGATGTTAATAATGAAGAGAGGGATTCATTAAATAATATATTTGGAAAACCTATAATGATTGTTTCTACTTTAGAAGGTCAAGAAAATAGTGATCAAGTATTTATGGGAATTTCTATGATGTTAAAGGAACAACGTGATGCACAGTTTGCTCAAATGGCAGATAAATTTGATGATATATCAGATAGCATGGTTACTCAAGCAGCAACTACTTATATTAAAAATGAATATAAGGCTATAGGAATTGATACTGATAAGATGCAGATTAATTACATTTTATTTACTGGAGCTAAAATGATAGGAATAGCACTTGTAAGTATGGCTGCAGCTGTAGTAGTAGGCTTTATAGGTGCAAGAGTAGCGGCTAAGATTGCTAGAGAGCTTAGAGGTAAGGTATTTAGTAAGGTTATGAGATTTTCTAATGAAGAAATGGAAAAATTCTCAACAGCTTCATTAATTACTCGTAGTACAAATGATATTCAACAAATACAAATGTTTATTGTTATTTTCCTAAAGGTTGTGTTATATGCACCAATATTAGGACTTGGAGGAGTATATAAAGTATTCCAGACAGATGTATCAATGTCATGGATAATAGCTTTAGCTGTAGGGGTAATATTTGTAGTTATCCTAGGTTTATTCACAATTGTAATACCAAAGTTCAAAGTTGTTCAAAAATATGTGGATAAATTGAACTTAGTTACTCGTGAAATAGTAACAGGTATTCCAGTAATAAGAGCTTTTAGTACCCAAGAGCATGAATATGAAAGATTTGAAGCTGCTAATAAAGATTTAACTAAAACAAATCTTTTTGTTAATAGAGTAATGGCAGGAATGATGCCATTGATGATGCTTATTATGAATGCTGTAACAGTACTTATTGTGTGGAATGGTTCAAAGGCAATAGATGCTGGAAACATGCAAGTTGGAGATATGATGGCATTTATGCAGTATGCAATGCAGATAATTATGGCATTCTTAATGATTTCTATGATATCAATATTACTTCCAAGAGCTTCAGTTTCAGCAGCACGTGTTAATGAAGTTTTAGATACAGACATAGTATTAAAAGATATAGAATCACCTAAGAAATTTATAGAAAGCAGAAAAGGATATGTTGAGTTTAAGGATGTTTCATTTAAATATCCAGATGGAGATGAAGATGTTCTTCAAAATATATCATTTACTGCAAGACCAGGAGAAACTACTGCCTTTATAGGAAGTACTGGTTCAGGAAAATCTACATTAGTAAATTTAATTCCACGTTTCTATGATGTAACTGAAGGTGAGATATTAGTAAATGGAGTTAATATTAAAGAAGTTTCTCAACATGATTTAAGAGATAAGATAGGTTATGTACCTCAAAAAGGTATATTATTCTCAGGAACTATTGAATCAAATCTTAAGTATGGTAAGATGGATGCTTCAACAGCAGATGTAGAAAAGGCTGCTGAAATTGCTCAAGCTACAGAATTTATTAATTCTAAACCAGAAGGATTTGAATCACCTATAGCACAAGGTGGTACTAATGTATCAGGAGGTCAAAAACAAAGACTTTCAATAGCTAGAGCTATAGCTAAAGAGCCTGAAATATATATATTTGATGATAGTTTTTCAGCTCTTGACTATAAGACTGATGCTACTTTAAGAAGAGCTTTAAAGAAAGAAACAGGTGATAGCACTGTTCTTATAGTTGCACAAAGAATAAGTACTATTTTACATGCTGATCAAATAGTTGTTTTAGATGAAGGTAAGGTAGTAGGCAAGGGAACACATAAAGAACTTTTAAAGACTTGTGAAGTTTATAGAGAGATAGCTGAATCACAACTTTCAAAGGAGGAACTTGCAAATGAGTAATAGGAAACCAGGAATGGGCCATGGACCAATGGGTAGAATGCATGGCGAGAAAGCTAAGGATTTTAAGGGAACATTAAGTAAATTACTTAAGGAAATGAAACCTTTTAGAGTTGGTGTAGCAGCTGTAATTCTTTTTGCTATTGTAAGTACAGTTTTTTCAATAGCAGGACCAAAGATATTAGGTAAAGCTACAACTGAAATATTTAGAGGATTAGTTGCTAAAGTTTCTGGAAGTGGACTTGGAATAGATTTTGATTATATAGCTAAAATTCTAATTACTATATTAGGACTTTATTTAGTAAGTTCTATATTCCAATTTATGCAGAGTTATATAATGAGTGGTATTTCTCAAAAGTTATGTTATAACCTTAGAAATGAAATGGAACATAAACTTGATAGAATGCCAATGAATTATTTTGAAACTAGAACTCATGGTGAGGTCTTATCAAGATTTACTAATGATATAGATACGTTAGGACAAAGTTTAAATCAAAGTATAACTCAAGTAATTACTTCAGTAACAACTTTAATTGGTATTTTAATAATGATGCTTTCTATAAGCGTTAAGATGACTTTAGTTGCAATACTTGTACTTCCAATTGCAGGAGGATTAATAGCAGGAGTAGTTAAGAAATCACAAAAATATTTTAAGTCTCAACAAGAATACTTAGGTCATGTAAATGGTCAAGTTGAGGAAGTGTATGGAGGCCATAATATAGTTAAGGTATTTAATGCTGAGGAAAGATCCATAGAAGAATTTAATGAAGTAAATAATAAGTTATATGATTCAGCGTGGAAATCACAATTTTTATCAGGTATGATGATGCCTATTATGACTTTTGTAGGAAACTTAGGTTACGTTGGTGTTTCTATAATGGGTGGATATCTTGCAGTTAAGGGATCTATTGAAGTAGGAGATATTCAATCATTTATTCAATATGTAAGAAACTTTAATCAACCAATAGCACAACTTGCTCAAGTATCAAATATGTTACAAACTACAATGGCAGCTGCTGAAAGAGTTTTTGAATTTTTAGAAGAAGAGGAAGAAGAACAATTTGTTAAGAATCCAGTAAGTATAAAAGGACTTAATAGCAGTGTTGATTTTGAAAATGTTCATTTTGGATACAATCCTGATAAGATAATAGTTAATGACTTTAGTGCTCATGTTAAACCAGGACAAAAGGTTGCAATTGTTGGACCAACTGGTGCAGGTAAGACTACAATGGTTAAGCTTTTGATGAGATTCTATGATGTTAATAGTGGTGCAATTAAAATTGATGGTCATAATATTAAGGACTTTAATAGAGCAGAACTAAGAGAAATGTTTGGTATGGTTCTTCAAGAAACATGGCTATTTAATGGAAGTATTGCTGATAATATTAAGTATGGAAAACTTGATGCTACTCAAGAAGAAATAGAAGAGGCAGCTAAGGCAGCACGTATTCATCATTTTATTAAGACTTTACCTGGTGGATATAATATGGAACTTAATGAAGAAGCAACGAATGTATCTCAAGGTCAAAAGCAGTTATTAACTATAGCAAGAGCTATTTTAGCTGATCCTAAGATATTAATATTAGATGAAGCAACAAGCTCAGTTGATACTAGAACAGAACTTTTAATTCAAGAAGCTATGGATCATTTGATGGAAGGAAGAACAAGTTTCATCATTGCACACAGGTTATCCACAATTAGAAATGCAGATATCATTTTAGTAATGAAAGATGGGGATATAATTGAGCAGGGTAATCATGAGGAGTTACTTAAAAAGAAAGGTTTCTATTATAACCTTTATAATTCTCAATTTGAAAAAGAAGAAAGTGTTTGTTAATGAACTACGTATATATAATTAAATGTGGGGATGGTTCATTATATACAGGATGGACTAATGACTTGAAGAAGCGATTTAAAAATCATTGTGAAGGAAAAGGTGCTAAATATACAAGAGGAAGAGGACCTTTAGAACTTGTATATTTTGAAACTTTTGAAGATAAAAAAGAGGCGATGAGAAGAGAATACGCTATTAAAAAATTAAAAAAATTGAAGAAGGAAAAATTAATAGAAGGTTTTAGAAAACCAAAGTTAGTTTAAAGGAAGTATCAGATGGTTAAGTCTCTTAGCTATCTGATATTTTTTTAATTTAGTTAATTTCAGGTAAAAAAAGTTAATAGTTTACGAAAAAATGTTATTTAATAAGAAGATAAAAGATATAATTTAGTTTGTTACAAGAATCGATTCTGTAGAACTAAAGATGTGAGTATTATTTTATCTACACTTATTGCTGTATGTACATGTTTTAGTACAGCTGTAACACCCAAGGCTGCACAAGTACCAAGTAATGCAACTTTACTTAATACTTATGGTAAAACTTTTGGGAAGTCTGGAGTTGCAATACCAGCTTACAAGATGAGGGATAGAAATGTAATTAACTTTACAAAGAAAGAATATAATAGTGTTACGGCTGAAAATGAAATGAAACCAGATGCTGTATTAGGAAGAAATCCAAAGACAATTTCTGTAGCACAAGCTAAGTCAATGGGATACTATATTCCAGCTGGATATTTAGAAAGTACAGTACCTCAACTTAACTTTTCTTCAACAGACAGTATGTTAACTGGAGCAGGTTATGTAAGCCAATCAGTTATGGATAAGAGAATGGAAATGTATATCAAGACTGTTTTAGGACACATTTATAAATCAAAATACAAAGATGTAATTTATGCATGGGATGTTGTTAATGAATATTTACATGCTAATAAATCAGGATGGTTAAATTCATCAATCAGGGTCAAGCTAATAAGATTTGTGCTGGTGTTGAAATTCAAATTACAGAATTAGATATTTCAGGATCTAATCAAGAATCGTATTGCTATAATCTAATGAAATCAATTATTGATCAAAAGAATAAAGGTGCTAATATTTCTGCTATTGTTTGGTGGGGACTTTCAGATGACGTTTCATGGCGTAAAAATAATAAGCCATTATTATTCTCTAGACTTGGTGTAAAGAAAGGTATGTATCAAAAAGTTTTACAAGCATACTATGATTCAAATATTAAGCAAACTTCCAAACCACAACAGCCTTCAGAACCACAACAACCTTCAAAGCCGGAACAAACTCCAACTACTACAGGACAAGTTAATCCTTCAGTTGGAGAAACTGCTAAAATAGCTGATGGATGGTATTATATTAAAAATGCAAATGCAGGTAAATACCTTCAAGTTGCTGGTAATGCGGCTAAGGCTATTACTAATGTATGTCAATGGACTTATAAAGGAAAGGCTAACCAGCAGTGGATATTTGAATCAGTTAGTTCAGAACCAAAAAATTCAGAACCAACAGAACAATAAATCCACAACCAAGTACTCCAGTTTCAGCAAATTTAAAACTTAATTATAATATAAATAATTGGGGCTCAGGATATCAAGTTAATTTCAAAGTTAGTAATGAGACATTAGCTGATGTTTCAGGATGGACATTAAAGATTAAGAAGAGTGATATTAATATTGGTTCAAGCTGGAATGTTACAGTTAACGAAGTAGGAGATTATTATGTAATTACTCCACTTAGCTACAATTCAAATGTTGCTAAAGGTAGAAGTGTTGAATTTGGAATTCAAGGTTCAGGAAGAATAGGAAATACTATAAACTATACGTTAAGCTAATATTATAAATAATAAAAAGCCGTATTCAGATATTAAATCTGGGTAGGGTATTTTTTACGTATATTACGTATATATTGTAACTATAATTTAAGAATTTAAATAGTATAAATATATGGACAATTTAATTTTTTATGATAAAATGTCTGTAGGTATAAAATCTAACAAAGAAAGGAAGGAAGTGGCAATAACTTACGTATTTAAAAAGGTATTTAGTTAATTATAATAAAGCGCCAGGACTTAAGGTAAAATAGATAGTATGAGAAAATAAAAAAGGAAACTCAGCTTGAGAGCTGAGTAAGTTCGTATAACCAAATCATAGATTTGTAATGGGAAAAAGGAAACTCAGCTTGAGAGCTGAGTAAGTTCGTATAACCAAATCATAGATTTGTAATGGGAAAAAGGAAACTCAGCTTGAGAGCTGAGTAAGTTCACCTAAACCAAATCATAGATTTGGAGGTTCACTTAAGTTGACGAGGATGGGGAGTATCGAATTCTTCGGCGGGTGCCCCACGGTATCGCACTACCGTAAATGACTGACAAAGCTATGAAGTGATTTGTAGTACAAATTCAGTCTGGTGTTAAAACCTTCATTAGGGCTTTTTGATTTTCAGGATTATTATACCTAAAAGATTTTTGCTGAAACAAAAGTTTTAAGAAGAGTAACTTAAAATTAAATAAATTTGCATAAACAAGGAAGGAAGATTTTTATATGTGCGGAATAGTTGGATATTTAGGAAAGAGACAGGCAACATCTTTTTTAGTTGATGGATTATCAAAACTTGAATATAGAGGATATGACTCTGCAGGTGTTGCTGTTGAAGATGAAAATGGAAGTATTACTGTTGTTAAGCATAAAGGTCGTTTAACAAATCTTAGTGAAGATTTAGATAAGAATCCTGTACACGGAAGTATTGGTATAGGACATACAAGATGGGCAACACATGGAGCTCCATCAGATGTTAATTCACATCCACATAAGAGTTCAAAAGGTAATATAACAGTTGTTCACAACGGAATTATTGAAAATTATCTTGAACTTAGAAAGTTCTTAATAGGTGAAGGATATGAATTCAAATCACAAACTGATACAGAAGTAATACCAAACCTTGTTCACTATTACTTTGAAGGAGATCTTTTTGAAGCTGTAGTTAAAGCAACTAAGAAGTTACAAGGAAGTTATGCTATAGGAGTTATCAGTGGTGATGATCCTAATAAGTTAGTAGCAGTAAGAAAAGACAGTCCATTAATAGTTGGCCTTGGAGAAGATGAAACTTTCATAGCTTCAGATATTCCAGCTGTAATAAGCTATACAAGAGATGTATATCTTTTAGAAGATAATGAATTTGTATTAATCACTAATGAAGGTGCAGAAGTATTTAATAGTGATAAATCTAAGATAGATAAGGAAACTTACCATGTAACATGGAGTGCAGATGCAGCTGAAAAGGGTGGATATGATTCATTCATGATGAAGGAAATTCATGAACAGCCAAGAGCAGTAAGAGACACTTTAACTGGTAAAATAACAGATGGAAAAGTTACATTTGAAGATTTCAAATTAACTAAAGAAGAGCTTCAAGGTATAGATAGAATTTACATTGTAGCTTGTGGTACTGCATATCATGCAGGTTTAATGGGAAAAGTAGCAATCGAGAAGTTTGCTAAGATTCCAGTAGAAGTTGATATAGCATCAGAATTTAGATATAGAGAGCCATTAGTGACTGATAAGACTTTATTAATTACTGTAAGTCAATCAGGAGAAACTGCTGATACTCTTGCGGCTTTAAGAGATTGCAAGAAAGCAGGAGCTAGAACTTTAGCTATAACTAACGTTGTTGGAAGTACTATTTCAAGAGAAGCTGATCATGTAATTTACACAATGGCAGGCCCTGAAATAGCAGTTGCATCTACTAAGGCATATACAACTCAAGTTGTTGTTATGAACTTAATAGGTATGTACTTTGGACAATTAATGGGAACAATAACTGCTGAAGAAGAAAAAGCTTTAGAAGAAGGATTACAATTAATTCCTGAAAAGATAGAAGAAGTTCTAAGTGAAGAAAGAAAGATAGAAGAAATAGCTAAGGTTTTAGCTGATGAACAAGATCTTTTCTATTTAGGTAGAGGAGCAGATTTTGCTCTAGCTCTTGAAGGATCATTAAAGCTTAAGGAAATAACTTATATTCACTCAGAAGCTTATGCAGGTGGAGAACTTAAGCATGGACCAATCGCTTTAATTGAGGATGGAACTAAGGTTATAGCTCTATTAACTCAAGAAAGATTAAGAGAAAAGATGGTAAGTAATATAGTAGAAGTTAAAGCAAGAGGAGCACATGTTATAGGTGTAGCTTACGAAGGTGATGAATTAGATGAAACTGTATTTGATGAAGTTATTAGAATACCAAGAATATTAAATATGGTTGCACCAGTAGTTGCTGCTGTATCTTTACAATTATTATCTTACTTCACAGCTAAGGAAAAAGGATTCGATATAGATAAGCCAAGAAACTTAGCTAAGTCAGTTACAGTTGAATAGAAAATGATATATATTTAATATTAATTGTAAGAGTTTAAAAAAGTCGGTAAGAAAAAATAAGATGAAAGAAATTATTTCTTTCATCTTATTTTTTTTCTAAAACTACAAATACTAGATTATAATTGTAAAATTATGATTTGAGGTGATTATATGATAACAATTTTTCCTAAAGTGTACAAAGATGAATTGTTATATAGTTGGATGGCTAGATATACTTTTATTAATGGTAATGTTAAAGCTTCTTATGATAAAGAAGACTTATTTGGAAATCCTAAGTGGGTATTTGATTTGTTTAGACAAAACAATTTGGAGTATTTTGTTAATTGTTTTCCTGAACAATTAGGTTATACAGCAGAAGATATTATTTATAGAAATACTATTTTCCCAGTATTCTTTAAGTTTATGGATAATGAAAGAAAAAATAATATTACAAAAAAGATATGCTCTTCAAATTTTTCTACTTTGATAAAAGAAATAGGAATTAATATTAGAAATAGTACAGAAGTAAGAAATCACATAAATATATGTCCTTTGTGTTATGAAGAAGACAAAGAGACTTATAATGATGCATACATACATAGAAATTATCAAGTACCTGTTAGTTATATTAAGTTTAAAGACGTTATATATATATTTATAAAGAAAATTCAATCAATAGGTATATGTTAAAAAATAGTTTATCATTTAAATCATTATCAAGTGAAGTAGGAAATATAATAAGTATATTTAATCAGTATTTTGATGAATATTCTATTAAAGATAGTAAGTTCTATTTTGAAAATTGGGAAAACGTAATTAGAGAGTGTAGAGATGAATAAGAAAAATATTTTTATGGTTAAAATAGGTGTTTGTCTAGTTTTTTCATTATTAATATATTTTTTGATACTAGCAAGACCTGAGTCAATTGTATCATTTAGTGAAAGAAATAATTATATACTTTATCCAATATTATTTCAAATAATTATAATTTCTTATACTGGAGCAATTTTTTTAGATGATATAAAGGGACGGTTATTTGAAAGTCCTAAGTTGATCTTCAACTTTATGGATATATTAGTTGTGCAATTATATATTTTTTCAGTAATTTATTTAATCAGTAATTTATCATTTATTAAGTATGTAGATTACTTGAATACTTATTTTGGAAAGTATCAAATATTATTTCAATGTGCAGCTTTATTATTTATGTTCGTTAAAGGATTCTTAAAGAATAAGTCTATTGATAAAAAAATATATTATCTATTTGAAAGGATTATTCATATAAAAAAGGATACATATATAATAAAATAAGTAAAATCATTGTGATTATACTATCTTTTACTATAATATTATATATATATTGTTAAAATAGAAATTATAGATTTACTATCAATACTTTTGATAGAGATAGTAATAGGATTGTTATATTGGTGCTTGATCAAAAAAGTAAATAATTATAGGAGTGATTATAATGAATGAAAACAGTAGAAAATATTTTAGAATTATAATGGCAATCGTATGGATTGTAGCAGGTGCAGTGTTTGCTTTTACATCAAATTTTATTAATGCTATATTATTTGTTGCAGTTGGAATTATATTTGGATTAAATGCATTTAAGTCTGGAAAGAAGGAATAACTTGTGTTATCAGTAAAGGATTTAGAAGCATGGTATGTAAAAGGCACTACTATTATTAAAAAAGTGTCTTTTGATTTGAAAAAAAATACTGTTATTGGTTTATTGGGATTAAATGGTGCCGGAAAAACAACATTAATAAATACTTTGTCAGGTGTACATTCTAATTATAAGTATTCTACTTTGAAGTATGATGATAAAGATATAACATTTAAAGATGCATGTTGGAAAAGCAATAGATATACTATATTTACAGAAGAACAAGCTTTTTCTTATTGGTCATTCAATGAATATTTACCTTTTATAGAAAAAGTGTATAAAAAAAAGTTAAATACTCAACGTATTGAAGAACTTATAAAGGGATTTGGATTTGAAAAGTATGTTAATTATCCTATGAAGGAATTATCTACAGGAAATAAAAAGAAGGTATTTTTAATTACAGGTTTTGCTCTAGAACTTCCATTACTAATTTTAGATGAACCTTTAGATGGATTAGATTTCTTAGCATCAGAGTTTTTATATCAAGAAATTTTGAGATATAAAAAGGTTGGTTCAGTTTTAATGAGTTCTCATATTGCAGAAAGTATTGAAAAGACATGTGATGAAGTGATGATATTGAGAAATGGATCTTTGAAATCTTATGAGTTTGAAACTAATAGAGATATTCGAGAGTTACTGGAAGGGTGGTTAGATGATAGCAACTAGAATATTTCTTAAAGATATGATAACTAAGAAAAAAGTAAAAAATTATTTAATATTTATATTTATATTTTTTATTATTGCTTATGAAGCATTTGGGGAATTTATAAGACAGACATTTGGAATGAGTAATATTTCATATATAACTATGGCTGTGATGATTACTTCTACAGCATATCTTATACATACTTATTCTTTATATGAAAAGGTTAAAAACTACATTTCTTTGCCAATTAGTAATTCAAGGCTTCTTTTAGGATTTGTTTTTAGTTTGATCTTGGTGTCTCTATTAGAACGTATTTCTTTTTTGCTTATAGTTGTATTCATAAGTAATAATAATCTATTAATAAATATTCCAGTGGTTATTATTGTGTCTATACTGTCTATTTTAATTAATGTATGGATTCTTATTCTAATTAATAAAAAGAGAAAGTTAGAATGGATATTGGTAGTAACAGTTTTGTTAAGTTATATACTTATTTCTTATTTTAATTTTTCAGTTTTTATTAATATAGCTGTAATGCTATTATGTTATATTATATCTCTAATTGGTATCTTCAAAGAAGATTCTTTGTATATAGCTATAAATAGAAATAAATCTGCATTGATTACTAGATTTAAATATGGAGGAAATTACTTCTTTAAAGTTTTAATGAATGAGAAGATTTATATTATTAATACATTAATGTTGTTAGTTTTGATTGTATTTTTATCAGCTATACAGATGGATAACTTTATTGTATCTAGTATGGTTTGGGCAATAGGTGCAGTTAATACACCAGTTCTAACAATGTTATCATCAGATCCGCATCTTAGAAGACAAGCAAAAATGCTTTCTACTAAACAGCAAGGAATATGGAGTATGTATAAAAGGTTTATTTTTATATACTTCTTGTTAGTTAATGGATTTATATTAGCGTTAAATATATTTTTTAAGAATAATGACATAGTAATTAATATATTTATATTTGCAGTTATATCAGTTATAGAGCCTATTATTGCATTTTTCTTAGAGGATAAGTTTGTGTTAACAAACTGGCAGACTAAGCAGGAATTATGGAAACATCCTAGAAAATATATATTACCGCTAATAGTGTTTCTAGGTATAACAATAGTATTTATACTTATTGAAACATTTAAAGTTTTATAGGTTAGTAGTAAAATATATTACTTTGATTTAAGGTGAAAGTATAGAAAAAAATTCATAAAGGTGTGAGAATTTATATGAAAAGATATATAGCCTTATTAAGAGACATTAACATAAGCGGGAAAAATAAAATATCTATGACAGAACTTAAATCAAGTTTTATTGAACTTGGTTATGAAGATGTTCGCACATATCTCAACAGTGGAAATGTTATGTTTTCCATTGATGAGAGACATGAAAATATTATTGCAGATGAAATTAAGACAATGATAAAAAAACAGTTTGATTTAGATATTCCTGTCTTTGTTATTTTACAGAAAGATTTAGTGGATTTATTAAGTAAAGCACCTGAGTGGTGGGGAACAGATGACAAAGAAATATATGACAATTTGATTTTTGTACTGCCTTCATCTACTGCTGAAGGTATAGCTGAGAAAATAGGAGAACCAACGAGGGAACTAGAAAAGATATTTATCTATAGGAATGCTATTTTCTGGTCTTTTGATAAAAAGAAATATGCTAAGGCAAACTGGTGGAAAAAAACAGCAAGTGTTGGTATTGGAGAAATGATTACAATTAGGACTGTTAATACTTTAAAGAAGATAGTTGAAATGTGACTTTTATATAAATTAAGGTTTGAAGAGATAAGTAGTTTATGACAAGTTAGATTTGTTATATATTGTATAGAAATGGGCAGAAACAAGAAAAGTAGGCTGCCCATTTATAACTAATCATATAAATTTATTTTAAATATACATTGAAAAATTCTTCTATCTTGTCAAATGGAATTACATCCAGTTTATCGTATAAATCTGTATGTACTGCATTTGGAATTATCAGTAATTCTTTGTTATCTCCTTTTAGTTTCTTAAAGGCATCTTGACTAAAGTAAAGAGAATGTGCCTTTTCTCCATGAATAAGAAGAACTGCATTACGTATTTCACTTGCATAGCAGTGAATTGGCATGTTAGCAAAGGATAGAGAAGATGTCATGTTCCATCCACCGTTAGAATTTAGACAGCGTGCGTGGTATCCACGTTTTGTTTTATAATAGTCAAAGTAATCTTTTAAGAAGAAAGGTGCATCTTCAGCTACTACGTCAGGGAGACCACCAGCAAGTACATAGTTTCCTTCTCTATAATCAACTGTACGTTGTGCATTTAATTGTTCTTTCATATGATATCTTTGATTTTCGTCCATAGAATCAAAGTATCCATTTGCAGTTACACGACTCATATCATACATAGTAGAAGTAACTGTAGCCTTAATTCTAGTATCCATAGAAGCAGCATTTAGTGCCATACCACCCCAGCCACATATTCCAATAATACCGATTTTCTCAGGATCTACATTTTCTTGAACAGATAAGAAATCTACAGCAGCACTGAAATCTTCTGTATTGATATCTGGAGAAGCTACATATCTTGGTTCACCACCACTTTCTCCAGTATAAGATGGATCAAATGCAATAGTAATGAAACCACGTTCAGCCATTGTTTGAGCATAAAGACCAGATGCCTGTTCTTTTACAGCACCAAAAGGTCCTGCAACTGCAAGTGCAGCAAGTTTACCTTCTACATTCTTTGGAACATACATATCTGCGGCTAATGTAATTCCATAGCGATTATGAAATGTAACTTTACTATGTGTTATTTTATCGCTTTTAGGAAATGTTTTATCCCATTCTTGTGTTAATTCAAGTTTCATATTTTTCATTTCAATATCCTCCTGTTGTTTTAATTTATTTTGTTTTATAACGTAACCAGACACTTCCGCCATCCCTGACTTCTACGTGTTCAAGGAAAAACTTTTTGCTTTATTATCTGCTAATACTTTTTGTGCTGAAAATAGAGCTGGTGTATCTGTGCTTCCATCTGCTGATGCGGCAATAACAACACTAATTTCATCACACATTCCAGCCTGTATAAAAGACCAGTTCAACACACCACCGCCACCCAGCATTAAAGTGTGAATGTCAAATAGTTTATAAAGTTTTTCCATGGCAAGTGAATAATCTAGTTCATCTTTCCCAGCAATAATATAAGGGATTTCAAGTTTACGAAGAAATGCCTTATAAGAATTACTTGCTTTTTCTGTTAGTATTTCAATTACGTGAGCTGTTGTATCTACATAATGAAGAATATTACTTTTCCAGCCAAGCTTACCGGAAGGATCAACAGAAACATAATACATTGGTATATCTGATTTTATTATGAAATCTCCTTCTGGTACTTTATCTGAGTTTTCATCCAAAGTTGGTTTTTCATAAAATACATTTCCTGCTGCGTTTCCTTCAGGTGTTCCCATGTAATCTCCCATGATTTTCCCATCAAGAGATGTCATCATGTGGCAAAAGATATACGGTCTATTCATATTCCATTCCTCCTGTTGACTATTGTTTGTTAAAGAAATATAATTCCTCTATGCTACTATTAACTCTACAACTTAAAGTTAAGTTTAAGTCAATAGCTTTTGTTTATTCTTTTATAGTATTTTTCAGGAGGAAAATTTTATTATGTTGTATACAGTAGGTGAAATGGCAAAATTATTAGATATTCCAGCGCCTACTTTGCGTTATTATGATAAAGAAGGGCTGCTCCCTTTTGTAGAACGCTCTTCTGGTGGAATCCGCATGTTTAAGGAACAGGATTATGAGTGGCTTAAAATCATTGAATGTATGAAAAAGGCTGGAATGCCTATAAAAGATATAAAAAGATATATTGAACTAACAATTGAAGGGGATAAAACTATTCACGAGCGATTAGAGCTTTTTAAGAAGCAAAAACAATTATTAGAAACTAAGCTTAAATCTTTGCAGCATGCTTTGGAAGTTCTTGATTTTAAGTGCTGGTATTATGAAACAGCAGAAGAGGCAGGGACAGTTGATGTTCCGCAGAATATGTCATTAGAGGATTTAGCAAAATAAATTTAGGAATGCACATTTTCAGAGATTGAAGGTTATTCAAAAATAGAAATAGGCATAAAAATATTACTTCTATTCTCCAATTTTGCTTTTAGAACCTTTTGACAGGATGTAACAAAGTGGCTTCCTGCGCTAAAAAGCGTGGCGTCAGTCACTTTGTACTAACATTTTGAAGTCGGGAGAAATTTTTTAGAATTATATTGACATTTTTATAATTTTAATTTATATTGTACTTTAAGCGAAGACATATGACTTTTATAGAAATACATAAGCGAGTGGGGGATTATATGAAAAATATATCTTTAATAAGTAGAATAATATTTTTTCTTATAGTAGGCATAAGTATAGGTTTAGTTTGTTCTCAATTTGAACTGCTTATTCCTATAAAAATACTTTCAACTTTTAGTTCATTATTTAAAAACTTTTTATCTTTTGTTATACCTTTAATTATTATTGGATTTATAGTGCCTGGCATAGCATCTCTTAAAGGTAAGTCTGGAAGGGGACTTTTTATTACAACTGCTATAGCATATACATCAACAATTTTTGCGGGATTGTTAGCATATATTGTGGGATCTAATATCTTACCAGGCTTAATAACAACTGGTAAGTCTTTAGAAGACTGCGCTTCAGAGGTAACACCTATGTTTACTGTAGATATTCCTCCAGTTATGCAAGTTATGTCAGCATTAGTTCTTGCATTTATTCTTGGAATAGGTTTATCAAGAATTAAAGATAGTGTCTTTTTAAAAGTTGTTGAAGAATTTAATGAAATTATATCAATGGTTGTTTCTAAAATTTTAATACCATTAGTTCCAGTTTATATTGGATGTATATTTGCACAGTTAAGTTATAGTGGTGAAATATTTAATACTCTTAAAACTTTTGGTATTGTATACATAATACTTTTAATTTTACAGATTATTTATTTAGTTATTCAATATTCAATAGCAGGAGCTATTCTTAAAAAGAATCCATTATCTTTATTAAAAAATCAACTTCCAGCGTATATGACAGCTGTAGGAACACAATCGTCAGCAGCTACTATTCCTGTGAATTTAGAATGTGTAAAGAGTAATGGAGTAAGTGAAGAAGTTACAGATTTTGTTGTGCCATTATGTGCTACTATTCATTTAGCAGGAGATACTATAACTTTGGTTATTACTTCAATAGCAGTTATGTGCATGAATGGTCAAGTACCTTCTATAGTGGATTTTATACCATTTATTCTTATGCTTGGAGTTACGATGATAGCAGCACCAGGAGTACCAGGAGGCGGAGTTATGGCAGCTCTTGGACTTTTACAGGATATGTTTGGATTCGCAGAAGTTCAGCAATCATTAATGATTGCATTACATGCGGCACAAGATAGTTTTGGAACAGCAACAAATGTTACTGGTGATGGTGCAATAGCTATTTTAGTTGATAAAATTTTAAATAGAAAATAAATATTAAGGCAGGGTTAAAGATGTAAGAGAAATTAAACCAAAGGCGGCTTTTGCCAAAAAAGCTATGGCCATATTTGCAAAGGAAATGTCGTAACAAACATTGATTATAGAAGAAAGGATTTGCAGAAAGATGCATATATGAAGTGATAAAGAACTGTATGGATATGAATAAAGAAATAGTATTAAATGTTTTAAAAAGTAACACTAAAGCTTATAATCTTTATAATAAAATGGGATTTGAAGTTATAGGAGAATTTGAAGAAGTAATATTTGAATAATAGAAAAGCAGGATTATGTATAAATTATAGATACTTAATCCTGCCTTATCTATATTATTTTTTCCAACGTTTTAAAGTAGGAAAGAATGACTTCATCATATTTCTAGCTTCATCATCAGTCATTCCTTCATTACTTTCTGTCATATGAGGAATACAGAATTCAATTAATTCATCCATTGATCCATTAAAGGTGAAGTTTCCATCTTTAAAACAGTACTTACAGTAATCTGTATTCTTAGTTCCATCAGCATTTAATCCATACATTTCATCTGTGTCTCCCATTGGCATACCACAGCATTGACAAAAATTTTTATTCATGTTTAACCCTCCGAAATTCAATTTGCAGTTATTTACATTTATAGTGTACCAAAGATACCTTGACACCTTGTGTCAGGTTTTATACTTTTGATAAATTTTTCTAGCTGCTTCTTTTAAAGTATTGCGCAATTCTTCAGGTTTTATAATTTCAACTTGAGTTCCAAAAGATAATAAATAACCTATAAGCCAATCATCTTCAGGCATTTCACTTGTAACAATCAGTCTGCCATCTTCACATTTTTCTATTTGGTTGTTTTCAAATTCATCATAAACACGATAAGCCATTTCTTTTGGGAAGGATAGAGTTATTTTTCTATAAGTTATATTAGGAGCTTCTTGTGATTTAGGAAATGAAAGTGGAGTAAAACTTTCATCTAAAAGTTCGAAGTTTATAATTCTATTGAATTTAAATATACGGAAGGTTTCTCTTTTGGTGCAGTAAGCTTTCAAGTACCATGCTCTTGATTTATATAAGAGTTTTAAGGGATATATTTTTCTTTCACATTCAAGTCCTTGTGTATTAACATATGTAATTAGTAATGCTCTATGATTAATAACTGCATTCTTTAGTAATTCAAACTTTTCATTATCTTCAGTTTTAGGTCCCCAGCGTGAAAAGTCTACTTCATACCAATCTTCTGATTCAATATTAAAAAGTGCAGATAGTTTTGTAAGCATATCTTTATTAAATGTACTTCCTATAAGAGATAAACTTTGTAATGCTGATAATATATCTTGTTTTTCTTTTTTAGATAGTAATGCCTTGTTTAGAACAAAGTCATCCATTAAATGAATACCGCCAGTTCGTCCTGTTGTAACATAGATTGGAATTCCAGCACTGCTTATAGTATCAATATCTCTATAGATTGTGCGGACAGATACCTCAAGTTCTTTTGCTAGTTCTGGTGCAGTAGCACTGCCTTTATCTAATAAATAGTAAAGAATTTTAAATAGTCTGCTTTCTTTCATTAAATCATCTCCCTAGAGACAATTATAATAAAAATTATAAGTTACAAATCATAAATTGGGATATAATTTAAAAAGAAATATAATTTGTAAGGAGTAAGTTATGAATAAAATTAATTATCAAAAACAATTAGATAAAGTTATAGATAGTCTTCAAAGTAAAAATGAAGTACCTAAGTTATTACTTCATAGTTGTTGTGCACCTTGTAGCAGTTATGTTTTAGAATATTTATCAAATTATTTTAAGATAACAGTTCTATATTATAATCCCAATATTTATCCAAAAGAAGAATATGAAAAGAGACTAAAGGAGCAAAGAGGATTAATAAAAGATATGGTCTTTACGCATAAAGTTAATATTATAGAAGGTAAATATAATAGCGATGATTTTTTTGAAATGTGCAGGGGTATGGAAGATTTTAAGGAAGGTAGGGAAAGATGTTTTAAATGCTATGAATTAAGATTAAGAGAAACTTTAAGGATAGCAGAGGAGAATAATTTTGATTATTTTACAACTACCCTTAGTATAAGTCCTTTTAAAAATGCTGAAAAACTTAATGAAATTGGTGAGAAATTATCTGAGAATTCAAAGGTTAAGTATTTACTTTCAGATTTTAAAAAGAAGAATGGATATAAACGTTCTATAGAATTATCAGCAGAGTATAACCTGTATAGACAAGATTATTGTGGGTGTATATTTTCTAAAAGACAAAGAGAAATGGAAAAAATGAGTAGAGTATAATATGGTCAGTATGATGTTCAATAATATAAGTTATTTGCTAATGAACACATACTGACTATTTTTCTTTTAGAAACTTAATTTAACTTGTTAATTCCCATAGTTTGAATAAATGGATAGATATATAAATCAGATGTATCTAAATTCTCATTATGCATATATACTGCTGTAATTTGATGATTGTTATAAGAGGTATAATAATAAATGCCTTTATCTAAGTTACAGCAGCTAGTGTAAATAGTTATTTCATATTTACCATTTCTTAATTCACAGCATCCACGTGGTTGATTAACACAATCTAATATATGAAAGAACTGAGAAATACTTTCTTCTTCAGAATCACCAGATACTGAGTTTTCTTTAAGAAAAGCTGCCCTAACAAAACGAGATTCAGATGATAAATCACCAGGCAAACCAATAGCACCCATTCCACGACTATAAAGTGGAAGATGTATATTTTGAGAAAAAGTATTCTTAGGCTGCTTTGGAGATAGATGCCTGTAGTTACTTAAGTTAAGAACTTGAAAAGGGAATGGTGGATTATTTGTTAAAACTCCAAGAGGGTTTTTATAAACATGAAGACCATCTTTTAGAGATTCAACAGTAATACATCGCTCTCTATCACAAATTAACCAATGAAGTTTAGCAAGGGGATATTTTTTGCCAAATGGAACATCTATAATATTGATATCTTTAATAAGTTGTAGAGCTTCATGAACATTTTTGCACTGTCCAAGTATACAGGGAATAAATTCATAGGGAGCAATGTTATCCTTACACTGAACCGATTCATTATAAAAGGCATTTCCTACAAAACTAAGAGCTGCCATTCCAACTCCTTTTTCATTAAATGCATCGTAATAAAGGGGATAATCTTTTGATATTGTTGCCATTCCAAGTATGGCATAGTGATGATTTATACTTTCTTCATTTTTAAATGTAAAAGTATAATTTCTAGGGGTAAGTACTATATTGTTATCATAAAAGATGTCGTAATCCAAGTTTCTTCCAAAGTAAAAATCCTTAGTTTTATATGTTATTAATGTACACATATTTAATATCTCCCTTTAATTATTATTTAATTTGAACAAGATAAAAGTGCTTATATATAAGTATATTTAATTAATAAGAAGAAAATAAGAGATTTTAATATAAAAAGGAAATATAGTGTATGGTATAATTTACATAAAATAACAGGAGGTGCGTTATGAATAATAAGGATATTTTAATTTTAGATGATGATATAGACTTAGCTATGATAGCAAGTGACACTTTAGAAGATCACGGCTATACAGTAGAAATGGCTGAAAGTATAGAAGAAGCTTATTCGCTTATGGAAGAAATGAAGTTTAAACTAATTATATTAGATATAAATATTCCAGAGGGAACAGGCTTTGATTTTTGTGCAGAAATAAGAAAGGAAAGCACTATACCTATAATTTTTATAAGTGCAAGGACAAGCGATACAGATAAAGTTAAGGGACTTGATATTGGAGGAGATGATTATCTTCCTAAACCTTATTCATTGGCAGAATTATTATCAAGAGTAAATGCAAATATGAGAAGAGCTTATGGATTTGCGCAAAGGAATATCTTTAAGTTTGGTGATATTGAAGCAGATTTAAATATGAGAACAGTAAAGAAAGATGGGAAAATTATAAACCTTTCAATTAAAGAATTTGATTTACTTAAGTATCTTATTCAGCATAAGAATGTACCCTTAAAGAAAGAGATTATCTTTTCAGAGGTATGGGGAATGTTTAATGATGCTGAAATCTCTAGTTTGGCTGTTCATATAAGATGGCTTAGAGAAAAGTTAGAAAATAATCCTTCTAAACCACATTTTATTAAAACAGTATGGGGTGTAGGATATATTTTTGAGGTGGAAGAATGAGAAGAAAAATAATATTCATAGTAGTTTTTTTCTTGGCTCTGATTACAGGAATATTTATTACAAAAAATCATGGCAGCAGTGGAGAGTTTGAAGATAAAAAGAGAGATGCTATAGTTCAGCTTAATGAAATAAAAATGTTATATGCAGATAATAAAATTACTGAGGAAGAAGTAAATGAGAGTATAGATAATGTAGAAGAAAATTTAAGAAGTATCAAGTTAGAAGGTGAAAGTGGATTAAAGCAGATGTATATAGCAGTTGTGATTTTTATTCTAATAATCTTTTCTTATATCTATTTAGAAATAATAAGACCATTTATTAAACTTGAGAAATTCTCTTTAGAAATATCAAAGGGTAATTTTGATTCACCTCTTTATGTTGAGAGAAAGAATATTTTTGGTGAGTTTACATGGGCCTTTGATATGATGCGAAACGAGATAAAGTATTTAAGGGAATCTGAAAAGAGAGCTGTTGAAAATAATAAAACAGTAATAGCTACAATATCTCATGATATAAAGACTCCAGTAGCATCTATAAGAGCTTATTCAGAAGCTTTGAAAGAAAATATGGATAAGAATTATGAAAGAAGGGATAGATATTTAAAGGTAATAATTAAAAAGTGTGATGAAGTAGCAAAGTTAACTAATGATTTGTTTCTTCATTCTTTATCAGATTTAGAAAGACTAAAGATAGAGCTAGAACTCTTGAATTCAAAGGAAGTTATAGCAACAATTCTAGAAAACATGTCTCATTTAAATTATAAAATTCAGATTAAAAATCATATTCCAGAAACTAAAATTTTTATAGATAAAAAGAGACTAGAGCAAGTATTTGAAAACATAATAAGCAACAGTATTAAATATGCGGAAACAAACAAATCTGTTATGAAATTTAAAGAAGAGGATGGATTTCTATGTTGTATTATAGATGACTTTGGTAAGGGAATAAATTATGAGGACATGCCTTTTGTTTTTGAAAAGTTCTATAGAGGTAAAGATGTTAAAGATAAAGATGGAGCAGGGCTTGGTCTTTATATAGTTAAGTACATTATGGAGAAGATGGATGGACAGGTTTTTCTTAAAAATAGACAGGATGGATTAAGGGTAATTTTAAAGATTAAAATCTCTTAAAGATTTCTTAATAACTTAGAGAGTAGTATATAGTCATAGAAGAGAAAAAGAGAGGTAAAAACAATGACAAAAGTATTATTAAAAGCTAAAGATTTATGTAAAAGCTATGCAACAGACGGGCTTCAAACTCATGTTATAAGTCATATGGATTTAGAAATCAATGAGAGTGATTTTACTGTTATTATGGGAAGTTCAGGTTCTGGAAAATCAACTTTATTATATTGTTTAAGCGGAATGGATGAAATTACTTCAGGGGAAGTTTCTTATAAAGATAAAGCAATTAACAAGATGAAAACTAAAGAATTATCAAAGCTTAGAAGGAAGGATTTTGGATTTGTATTTCAACAGAGCAGTCTTGTTTCTAATTTATCTTTATTTGAAAATGTAGCTGTGTCAGGATATTTATGCAAAGATAAAAGTGTTAAAGAAGTAAATAAAAAGACAGATGAATTATTAAAAGCAGTAGGGGTTTATGAAGTTAAAAAACATCTTCCAACACAGGTTTCAGGGGGACAGCAGCAAAGGGCAAGTATAGCAAGGGCATTAATTACTTCGCCATCAATACTTTTTGCTGATGAACCAACAGGAGCCTTAAATTCAAAATCAGGTCAGGAAGTTTTAGATCTTTTAACTATGGAAAATAAAAAAGGTCAAAGCATTCTTATGGTTACTCATGATATTAAGGCAGCTGTAAGGGCAAATAGAATTATTTATATTGAGGATGGACGAATTGTTGGAGAATTAAGTTTATTACCATATGAAGAGTCAGAGAGAAAATCAAGGGAAACTCAAATTCTTTCATGGCTTTCTAAGAAGGGGTGGTAGAGATATGGCATTATGGTCTGTAATATGCGCTAATATGAAAAAGAAAAAGGGTAGTTTTATAGGCGTATTTATATTAATGTTTATAATTTCTGTTACTGTTACAAGTATATTAAGTGCTTATTTATCAGGGTACGAAAGATATGATATTGCATGTAAAGCAGAGAATGCCCCTGACATTATAAATATAGTATTTGAGAAAGATTATGATGAAGTTTATGAAGAAAAGCTTAAGTTACAGGAAGAAGTTAAAGCGGTAGAGAACATCAAGGGAATGAGATATAAACGTGGTCTTAATATTAAGAGTAAAGAATTGAGCAGCAGCATTTTAATGTTTGCCTATGAACCTGAAATATTTAGTAATGAGTTAGAAAATGGATATAGAATGGATATCCCAAAAGAAGGGGAAATATATTTACCAAAGTTCTTTAAAGAAAAATACAATTGTACTATTGGTGATGAATTAACTTTTGTTTCTGAGGATAAAGATTACACTTTTACTATTTCAGATTTCTTCGAAGACACAACTTTTGGAACAAGCGTCATTGGAAGAAAAAGGGTTTACATAAATCCTTCTGATTTTGAAGAGTTATATGATAGTAATAACCAAGAGTTTGCTCATATTTCAGCCTTATACACTATGTTGAAAGATGAGTATAAGGGTCAGGGTAAGGTTATTAAAGATATAAATAAAGCCACATCTATTCAAAAGTATGGAATGGACTGTACTGTATTTACAGAAAGTAAACATTATACTTTTATGATGCCAGATGTACTTTCAGCTATACTTTTAGGATTTAGCAGTTTGCTTTTAATAATTTTAATGGTTGTAATAGCGCAGTCTATAGCTTCATCCATAGAAATGGAGTATAAAACTTATGGAATATTTAAAGCTATGGGATTTAGTAATATTCAATTGAGGATAATTATTTTAATAGAATATGTAATAGCATCAGTAGCAGGTATGATAATAGGAACAATTGTAGGAGGATTTATTGAAGATTCTGTTGGTGAAATAGTTCTAGATGGAACAGGTCTTTTCTGGATAGGAGGCATAAAATATAAGGAATGTATTGGAGTATTTATAGCGATATTGATTGTTATCAGTTTGTTTATATTATTATTTACAAGAAAGATAACAAGCATATCACCAGTTAGAGCAATTTCCTTTGGTAATGCACCTATTCATTTTTCAAGCAGGCTTAATTTTTCTTTAGACTCATTAGAGTTTGTGCCTTTATCAGTTAAATTGGGATTTAAGCAAGTAGTAACTCATATGAAACAAAGTGTAATATTAGTGTTTATAATATGTATTTTAACTTTCTTTACAATATCTATGTATTCGTTAGGAGAAGTTCTTACAGGTGATACTATTGAAGAATTGTTTAATCCAACAGGATGTGACCTTTCAGTTTATTATAGTGCTGAAAATGAAGGTGAAATACCTAATATAAAGGCTGAGATAGAGAAATGTACTGGTATAGATAAAGAATTCAAGATTACTAATACTTATAAAACTGTTGATGATAATAATCTTCTAATAAGAGTAACAGATAATAATGATAATATTTTAGGTAAAACAAAGGAAGGAAGAGCTCCTAAATATAATAATGAAGTCTTAACTACTCCTATAATGGCTGAAGAATTAGGTAAAAGTATTGGGGATATGATCACTGTAGAAGATGCTAAGGGAAATAAAAAAGATTATATGATAGTAGGATTGCAGCAGGCAATAAATGATCTTGGAAGAAATATAACAATGCTTGAGTCTGGAATGAATAGACTTAATCCTGAGTTTAATCTAACAGTTAAAGAATTTAGATTAACTGATCCTGAAAAGACTGAGAAGATAATAGAAAATTTAGAATCTATATATGGAAAAGATAATTATGACTTAAGCTTTGGAAATGATTATAAGGCATCAAAAGAAGACTTTGATATAGTAAAAGATGTTCATTTAGTTACTCAAGTTATATTTATTCTTTCTGTTATAATAGTTGGAATAATTGTAGTCCTTGTATGTAGTAAAAATATAATGAAGATAAGAAGTGACATAGGAATTTTAAAGTCTCAAGGATGTACTAATGGTGATATAAAGAGCCAGTTATCTATGGAGTTTTTTATAATAGCTTTAATAGGAAGTATTCTTGGTGTCGTATTTAATGTTATCTTTAATGATAAATTAATGTATGTATTTTTTAAATATGTTGGGATAACTGAGTATGTTACAGAGTATAATCTTAAAATTCTATTAGTTCCAGTTGCAGCAATTACCTTATTTACAATAGCAGCTTCATGGATTATCTCAGGAAAGGTTAGAAAGATATCTCCTAAGAATTTAATAGTTGAATAGTAAATAAGGCAGTTTTTAATTTAATTTTAGAAATAAAAATGCAATTTGAATATTAATCTGCTAATAATTTTTTTTGTTTGTTAATAAAATGTGTGTAAATTATTAATATCTTTAAATTTATTATACACCTTGAATATTTTTGTAAAATGGTGTATTCTTATAAATAAAGGTACCGGAGTTAATAAAAGGTAGTTTGGTAAAGTGAGGCATATATAGTATGCTTTGTTAATTATATAAGACATTCAAGGGGGTTATTTTTTATGTCAAACGCAAAAATTTACTATCAAGAAGACTGTAATCTTTCTTATTTAAAAGGTAAGAAAATAGCCATAATCGGTTACGGAAGTCAAGGACATGCACATGCATTAAACTTAAAGGATTCTGGATGTGATGTTATAATCGGTTTATATAAAGGAAGTAAGTCTTGGGCAAAAGCAGAAAAACAAGGATTTAAAGTATATACTGCAGCAGAAGCAGCTAAGTTAGCTGACATAATCATGATTCTTATCAACGATGAAAAGCAAGCAGATATGTATAAGAAAGATATCGAACCAAACCTAGAAGCAGGAAACATGTTAATGTTTGCTCATGGATTTGCAATTCACTTTGGACAAATCATACCACCTGCAGATGTAGATGTTACTATGATTGCTCCTAAGGGACCTGGACATACAGTAAGAAGCGAATATCAAGCAGGAAAAGGTGTTCCATGTCTTGTAGCTGTTGAGCAAGATGCAACAGGAAATGCAAAAGATTTAGCACTAGCTTATTCATTAGGAATTGGGGGAGCAAGAGCTGGTGTTCTAGAAACTACATTCAGAACTGAAACTGAAACTGACTTATTCGGTGAACAAGCAGTACTTTGTGGTGGTGTTTGTGCATTAATGCAAGCAGGTTTCGAAACATTAGTAGAAGCAGGATATGATCCAAGAAATGCTTACTTTGAATGTATTCATGAAATGAAGTTAATCGTAGATTTAATTTATCAATCAGGATTCGAAGGAATGAGATACTCAATCTCTAATACAGCTGAATATGGTGATTACATCACTGGCCCTAAGATAATAACCGAGGATACTAAGAAAGCTATGAAGAAAGTATTATCTGATATCCAAGATGGATCATTTGCTAAGGAATTCTTATTAGATATGTCTCCAGCTGGTGGTAAAGCACACTTCAGAGCTATGAGAAGAAAGGCTGCAGAACATCCATCAGAAGTTGTAGGTAAAGAAATCCGTAAGTTATATAGCTGGAACGGTGAAGATAAATTAATCAACAACTAATATAAATAGTTTTAAAGAGAAAATCTATGTTTAGTCATTATGATTAAACATAGATTTTTTTTCATATAATCAAGGAGGGATTTTATGCAGCCATTTAAGATTGATAGAACCATATATAAGGGCAGATCAAAATCTGAAGGAAGATTAGATAAAGAAATGAGAGTATATAATCTTTTAGAAAAACTCAATATAGCTTATGAAAGAATAGATCATGATCCAACTATGTCAGTAGATTCCTGCGAAGAAGTAGAGGAGATTTTAGATATAACGCTAGGTTCAGTTAGTGTTTTAGGACTTATGAATGATATTCACAATAATGTTCAATTAATTGTGGATAAGGATGTTTTAGCTGGGGATTATATAGGTTGTCATCCATGTATAAATACAAGTAGTTTAAAGATAAGTACAAGAGATATTTTTGAGAAGTTTATTCCATATGTAAAACATGAAGTTATTTACATTGAAATATAAATTGAATTTGATGAAAAATGTCGATAATATACAAAATAATAAAACTAAGGAGAAAATAATGGAAGGTGTGACGACTAAAGACAATAACTATGTTTTCCATAGTTTTTGCTATTACGGTATTGCTTATTTTATATAGAAATAGAAAACTTATAGCATTTCAAGCTACTTTAAGTTCTATTTGCATAATTATATATTTAATTAATCACTATAATTCAGGAATTATTAATGAAGTCTTTGTAGCAGCTTTGGGTTGTATATCATTTGCTCCTGCATTTATTTGTGTAAGTAAAACCTTAAGGGTTGCAAATGAAGAAACAATTAGTATTCTTGATAAATCAAATGAACAAAAAGAAATTTTAGAGAATATGGTTTCTGAATTAGAGAAAATTTCATCAGAAGTTAAACAAGGTTCAGCTGAGTTAAAGGAAATTGTTAATAGAAGAGATAAAGGAAAAAGTTAAGAGAGCATCAGAAGAAACTTCAGATGTAAAGGAATATTCTGATGAAACAGATAAAGTTATTGAAAATGGTCTTAACGTCATAAATGAGTTATCGGAAAAAGGAAAGTATATAGTTGCTAAAAATAGTGAAGTTAATAGAACAATGAAAAACTTAGCTGATAAATCAGCAAATATACTTTCAATAAGTACTGTTATTACTGAAATAGCAGAACAAACTAATCTTTTAGCTCTTAATGCAGCAATAGAAGCAGCTAGAGTAGGTGAAGCTGGAAAAGGATTTGCAGTAGTAGCAGAAGAAATTAAGAGACTTGCTGAAGAAAGTAAGAGTAATTCGGAAAATATCAATACAATTTTATATGAGTTAGAACAAGAAACATCTGCATCTGTGGAAAGAGTTGATGAGTTAATTAATGAAACAGAAGTTCAACAAACATATATAAATAATGCATATGACATATTTAATGTAATAAAATCTAATATGAATAAGGTTAAAAATCAGACAGACAGTGTTTATGGAAGTATGAATGAAGTATTAGAAAGAAGTGAAAAGATACATGAAACTATAACTAATATTTCGCAAATAGCAGAAGAAACAATGTCAAATTCAGAAGAAACTACGAGTTTATCACAAGAAAACTTAGCAAAACTTCAAGGCTTAGAATCTATATCAGATAAGATTAACTACAGTATTAAAGAAATAGATAAATATTTTAACTAGATTGATGATGACACCGGTGAAAACCGGTGTCTTTTTTGCGTATAAAAGATTAAAAACTTATGAGAGAACGTATTTATTATTGATTTTATAATATTGAGGAGATTAAATACATTAAAAATAACTGTAGTACTGTAAAAGTAGGAAAAAGAAGAAACAATTAAATACTATTTATATAGATTTGTTATGTATTATGTTTTGAAATTTTAGATAGTTTGGATTGTCTTTTTTGTTAAAAATGAAAAAAAGTTTCTCGTGGGCGAGTTGTATTATAAATTATATAAAGTTAAAAAAAAATAAAAATAACAAGAAAAAAAGTAATAAATTCATAATAAAGTAATAATGGACGTAAAAACAAGAGAAAAAATAAAAAATAATAAAAAATAATATGCTAAAAAAATAGAAAAATAAACAAAAAATAATGAAATAAATGTAAAAAATACATTTATTTTATTATTTTTTCTTTACAACAGAAATACAAAGTGTTATATTAAGTGTGAGAAATGAATGTAAAAAATAAAAATAAAAGTAAAAAATAGGAGAAAAGTCGCAGTGAGATATGAAAAATATTTTCATAATTATTACAAAAAAATAATAGGAGTAAATAATAGTATAGAAAATAAAAAGATAATATATGCTGATTGGGCTGGCAGTGGTAGGTTCTATAGAGATATAGAGGAAGAAATGATGACATCCATTGAACCTTTTTACTGTAATATGCATTCGAAAGAAACCTGTTTAGGAAATATAATTGAGCAAAAATATCATGAAAGTAAAAAAATAATAAAGAATTACTTTGGTGTGGGCGATGATTATTCTGTGATTTCTACTGGTTTTGGAATGACATCAGCTATATTTAAATTACAAGATATATTACAACAACAAGAAAGTTATGATGGATTAAAACCTGTTGTCTTTTTAACTATATATGAGCATAATTCAAATTATCTTTCATGGATTAATAGAGGATATGAATGTGTTGTTATTGATAATGATGAAAATGGACAGCCAGATAAGAATGACTTAATTAATAAATAAGAAGGACGTTGATTCTATTCTTTTTACTCAATTATTTATTCATCTAAAGGATACAAATCTAGAAAGGTTTGAGGATAATACATACTATAATAAATTAAATTTAGCTTTTTCAACAGTTATTACTAATGGAGTTGAAAATATTAAATTCATTGTTGATATATTAACTGCAATTATTACTATTTTAAGTGTTATCTTAGTATTATATATGGCACATTGGAGCTTGCCAATATTATTATTCGTATCAATGATTCCATCGGTAATTGCAATAATTTCAACTAAGACGATGAGTTACAAAAAAATGTTAAGTTAATTGAAAAGCAAAGGGAACAAGCATATATAAGTTCATTTTTTATGAATAAAAATATTTTGAAAGAAATGAAAATTTTTAATTTAGGCGATTTCTTTTTATTTAAATGGAAAGATATCTATAGAAATGTGGTAAGTTCTCAAATAGACATTTTCAAGAGAGAAGAACAGATAAAGGCATTAGCTCTCATTGCATCTCAAATTTTTACGGCTATGATAAATATTTATTTAATATATCTAATTTTAAGAAGTAATGTTACTGTAGGAGATTATGTAGCTTTAACAACAGCTATTTCTACCTTTCAAGGAGCAGTTGCACAAATTATTGCAAACTTTGGACAAATGTTAGAACGTTCACTGTATAATGTTTCATTTTTTGAAGTAATTAATGAAGATAAAGATAAATGTCAAAAACAACTTGGAACTATAGGTGATTTTAAAGAAATTGAATTAAAGAATATATCTTTTTCATATCCAAATTCTAATAGGAAGTGTGTAAATAATATTTCGCTTAATATAAAAAGGGGAGATAGAATTGCACTGGTTGGTAGCAATGGATGTGGAAAAAGTACATTAATAAATATAATAATGGGTATATATTCACAGTGCGAAGGTAAGATTATTATAAATGGACAAGAATTAAATGAGGGAATGATTAAAGATTATCAATCAAAATTTACTGTTGTGTTACAAGATTTCTCTAGATATAAGCTTTCTATAAGAGAAAATATAGGTATAGGGAATGTGGACAAGATAGATGATGACAACTTTATAAATACTCAATTAAATAAAGTGAACTTATATGATTATGTCAATAAACTGCCTCATAATATAGATACAAAGTTATCTAAAGAATTCGAGGATGGAACAGAACTTTCAGGAGGTCAATGGCAGAAGATTGCTATTTCAAGAGCTATCGCCAAGGAATCAGACATAATAATATTTGATGAGCCAACATCAGCATTAGATCCTTTGGCAGAGATGGAGATTTTTAATTTGTTAAGGGATGTAAGTAAAGATAAAACAATAATAATGATTTCTCATAGACTTGGAGTTTCTAAATATGCGGATAAAATATGCTATATAGAAGATGGAAGTATTGTTGAACAAGGTACTCATGATGAATTGATAAACATGAATGGGAAATATAGAAATATGTATGATATTCAAAAGAAGTGGTATAAGTAGGGAGAGGGATTAGCTATGCAAGTTTTAAGAGTAGAAGATATAAAGAAAAGTTTCAATATAGGTAAAAAGAAATTCGAAGTGTTGAAAGGTGTTTCTTTTTCATTGAATGAAGGGGAAATTATTAATATTATGGGTAGCAGCGGTTCAGGAAAGACAACACTACTAAATATTTTAGGAGCATTAGATGTGCCTGATGAAGGAAAAATATATTTAGAAGAAAAGTATCAAAAGAATTTTCATATAGAACCCTATGCAACTGAGTTTAGAAGTTTAAAGTTAGGGTTTGTTTTTCAATCATTTAACTTATTAAAAGATTTAAATGTAGAAGAAAATGTGGCTTTACCGCTAGTATTACAGGGTGTACCTAAAGAAGAAATTAAGAAGAGAGTTGAAAAAGAATTGGAATCAGTCGGTCTTTTGAAGTGGGGAAAACATAGAATTTCTGAATTATCAGGGGGACAGCAACAAAGAGTATGCATTGCACGTGCTATGATTACAAGACCACCAATCTTATTGGCGGATGAACCTACAGGTAATTTGGATCATAATACATCTTTAGAAATACTAAGTTTATTTAAAAAGATGAGAGATGAGTTTAATCAAAGCATAATAATGGTTACTCATGATCCTTTAGTAGCTAGTTATGGAGATAGAGTTCTATTTTTCAAGGATGGAAATATTGTTGAAGATTATAAGGTTGATTCTAATAAGGACAATGTTGATTCTATATTATTAAAATTTAAAGAGGTGTTAAAGTAAAATGATTAGTTCGTTAAAACAGATATCTTTTAAATTTTTTAAATCTAATAAGAAAATTACATATTCCTGTATAGCAGTAATAGCAATAGTTACATTTTTAATGGGATCTCTAATAAATTTTGTTCTTAATTCAAATAGAATTACTGAAGAGCAAAAGAAAGAAATATTTGGAGACTTTCAATTGCAGGTTGGTTATAGCAACAATATTGATAATAATATTGATGAGAATTTTGTTAATGAAATTAATTCTATGAAGGGCGTAACTAAAACTTCTCTAGCCATAGTTTCTAATCTAGAGGTTAATGGCGAGATTACTTATACCTTAGGGTTAGAAAGTGATGAACTAAGTAAAAGCAAATATCATTATAGTAAAAATCTTGATGATAATAGTGCTATAGTTAATGAGGCGTTAGCTGAGTATATGAATATTTCTGTTGGAGACAGTATTAGAGTAAATAATGTTGAGAAAGAAGTAATAGAAGTATTTGATGATAGGATTAACAGCGGTTCGCCAATAAATATGCTGATTTTAGATAGAGAAACATTAAAAGAAATGGCAGGTATAGATAAAGAAGCAACTTTTATTTGTATAAGAGCAGATAAAAAGCAGGTAAAGGATATAGCTGAGAAGTTATCAAATAAAGATGAAAACATAAGAGTTGAAATTCCAGAAGAAAGTGAATTTGCCAATAAGAATTTTAATTCATTAAGATATTTTATTATTTTTATAGGTGTTTTAGTGTTTATTATGTGTGGATTGTTTGTTGTATCTAATATGCAGCAGTTCGTTTACAAATATACAAAAGATTTTGCTATTATGAAGGCTATTGGTGCAGATGTGGATCAGATAGCAAAAATAGTATTTTATCAGACTATCTTAATTAACATAATAGGAGTATTGTCAGGAATTATGTTAACTATTTTATCTGTAGTATTCTTTTTAAAAGAATTTACTATAAACTTTGTACCTATTCTAAAGATATCCTTTATGGGATTTGTTATATGTCAGGTTATATTATTTATCCCAGCAATAAGAACAGCTAAAATACTTCCTATTAAGGCTATTCAGCAAAATGAAAAAGTTAATATGCTTAAAAAGAGAAAAAGAAAAAATAGATATATATCTGGATTAATCGTTATAGGGATAGCTTTTGTTGCTGCTTCAATGATACTTAGAGATTCTAAATCTTTTCTTGAAGGTATTGTAGGATATTTGATTATATTAATAGGATGCTTTTTATTGTTTATAAATAATGTGGTTAAAATTGTAGATGTCATTTCTAAGGTAGCAGAGAAAGGTTTTAGTATACCAGTACAATTAGCAGTAAAAACTATAAAATCCCAATTAAGAAAGAACTCTATCATAATAGTTGCAGTATCAATGGTAATGATAATTGTAGTAGTAGGGGGAAGCTTCATTGAGGTAGTGAGAAAAAATAGTAATGATTATTATAGAAATGAATATCTATCTGATATTGAGCTAGAAACAAATGGTTTTTTTCCATACAGTGATGCTGAAGAGATAGTTAGTAGAATTAATAAGTTAGATAATACAGATACTATTGAGTATTACCATTTTGGAGATGTGTGTTATTATAATAAGTCAAAGGAAGAAAATATATATTGTTCCATGGTTGATATAGATAAAATGTATAAGTCAAAGTTAATAGAAAATTCTACTGATAATAAATCTAATAAGGTTATACTTAATGAGGAATTTGCAAAGGAAGAAAACTTGAATAAGGGAGACTATATATCTATAAAAACTCCAGAATATAATGGAAGTATAGGGGATCGTAAAAGATATAATCTTAAGTTTGAAATAATAGATATAGTGAATCCTACTATAGCTAGGGGAAATAAGATATTAATAGATAAAACTAATTATGAAAAGATGTCATCTTCAGATATTTATTTAGATAAGATTTTTATAAATTCACAAAATGAAGGAATAAAAGATGAATTAAAGGATATAAAAAGCAGATATCCATCTATAAAGTGGTCAAGCTTAGATGAAGTATTAAAAGCAAATGATGAAGCTTTAACAGTTAGATGGAGATATTTTAATATGGCATTAATAGTTATAGTTATAACAACTATATTTGGAATGGTAAGTGCTATTAAAAATAATATTAATTCCAATAGAAAAGAATATGCTCTTTTAAGAAGCATGAAGTTTACTGATAAAGATCTTAAAAAAATGCTCATATATCAAGTGGTTATTTTCTTGGTAATGGGTAAAACTATGGGATTTGTTCTAGGAACTATAGGGGCTTGGATAATAGCGTGTTCTGATAAATTTATGATGGTACCTTTTAATTATAAATTGGTAGGGTTAGATATAATTGTTTCTATTATGATATGTATATTATATTTAGCTCCATTTATATTAAAGATTAGTAAAGAAAGAATTATACATGAATTAAATCAAGAAGAGTTATAACTATATGTTTCAACTTAGTAATTAACTGGATAATGTATTTATTTTCTACAAAACATATTCAAAATAGACAAAAATATACTATGTATGGCAATAGAGTATTGCTTTTTATTTACATAAGATGCATAATTATAATAAATAGTAAAAACACGGGGTGTACTTATGCAAATAACTATAAAGCCTGCTCGTATGTGGTTATTAGGAGCGGATATACTTTTAGTAACAGTATTAACAACAAATTTTCTTCAACAAAAATATCATTTTAATATAGCTGTTGGAATAACATTAGGACCAATTTTAGGAATTGTATTAACTATGCTAATGATGATAAAAAAGGTTGGTAAGATATTTCAAATAGGTATGTCTTATTGTTGGACAAGTAGAATATTGAAATTCTTAGGTATTACAATAAGTTTTAAAGGAAAGAATGAATATTATTTCATATTTGCAATTATTCTAATAGTTATTACAATGATACATATAACTCAAATTGAGGATTTAAAAGCCGTTTAATAAAGTATAAAAGAAAGCCGTATGCTGAAATATTATCAGTATACGGCTTGTCCTACTTTTAAGCTTTAATAAAAAATTATATTATTTTACTTCCATAGTTGGGAATACTGCATATAGAGCTGCTATTGGTGGGTATGGTTTTTTTATTATTGGTGGCTTTATTCCATACTTTGCAGTTGCTATAAATGGGTTATTAATAAAGTCTTTTATTGTAAAACCAGCAGTTATATCCATTAATTCTTCGTTTGATAAAATCTTTTCATTTTCCATGTTACAAAACCTCCTGAAAATAAATTTATGAAAAAAGGAATTTCTCTTTATTGCTGTATGAATTTAATATAAAACTTTATAATAAATTATTATTTTAGTTTAGGTAATGTTGGACAAACAGCGTATGCAACTATAATAAAAGGTAGTTTTTTTATAAGAGAAGGTAATTTTATTTTAGAACCACCTTCAATTTCCATTAATTCTTCATTTGATAAAATCTTTTCGTCTTTCATTAACAAACACACTCCTCTCATTATTAAATCTTTTTATACTTAATATTTTTAAAATATACGTACAATAAAGAAAATTCCTCCAATCATCACAATAATTTGATTAAATTAGACTATTGATCTATACTGCTATAGAACTTCTCTTTTAAATCTTTGAAATCAGGATACTTTTCAGCAGCTGTTTCAATAGTTTTAATAGCTTCATCTTTTTTATCAAGTTCTAGAAGCGTAACAGCAAGGTCATAGTAAGGGTCTAAATAAGAACCATCAACTAATTCAATTGATTTGTGTAAAAAGTCTAATCCTTTATCAATTTCTTTTAATCTTATAAGTGATAAGCCAAGACCCTTTGAAGCATAACAATTTTCAGAGTCTAATTTTAAGACAGTTTCATTTATTTCTTTTGCAAGCTTGAAGTTACCTAGTTGATAGTTTACAAAACCTAATTGGTTTAGAATATTTATATTATCTTTATCCTTTTCAGCTGCAAGAGATAGTGAAATTTCAGCAAGTGGATAGCTTTCATGTTGGATAAAGAAGTCAGCTTTTTCTAATAATTCATTAATATCTTCAACTCTTCTTAAGCTGTTTTCAGCTTTTGTTAGAGCTAAATTATAAGAACAATATTTGTTTTCTGAGTAGATAGTTCCGTTCATTGTAAGTCTTGTATTAGCACAGCCGCCATTACAAATATCACCATACATACATTTAGAACATTTCCCAGTTAATACATCTTTAGAAATGCATCTATTCCATTTAAAGGAGTTTTCATCCTCCCATATTTCTTTGAGAGATCTTTCTTTAATATTGCCTTCGATAAATTCTCTGTCTCTAATAGAAGTACAACCTAATATATCTCCATTATTAAGAATTCCGAAATTGTATTTACCAGCATTGCATCCAGTCCAAGAATAACCTTCATCTCCAGTAACAGCTTGTCTAACATAAGCTTCTTTTGCATTGAAGTAACCAAGACAATCTGCTAAATCTATTTGAATTCCCTCTTTATTTTTAGTAGTTTTATAAGCAAAGTCTATTACTTGGTCAACCATCTCAGGAGGAGCAACTAAGTTTTTGTTGTGAGATAAGTTGCCCATTGGTAAACCAATTTGTACTTGCCATTTTTCAACTCCATGAGAAATAAGTATTTTCTTTAAATCTTCAAGTTCATTGATGTTTTCAGAGTTGATAGTTGTGATGACCGCAGAATGAATTTTACTTTTTCTTATTAAATCTAAGCCATTCATTGCTCTTTTGAAGGCACCTTCACGTCTTATAAAGTCATGGGTTTTTTCAGTACCATCAATGCTGATTGCTAAAGTATTTACTCCTGCTTTTTCAGCTCTTTCGATTAATGAGCTATCTAATAGCCAGCCGTTTGTTATCATAGTAGGTATAACGTTGTTATCGTTTAAAGCTTTAGCAATAATATCCCAGTCATTTCTTGTAGTTGGTTCACCACCAGAAATTGTTACCCACTTAAGACCTAAGTCTCCAATTTCTTTACATAAAGCAACTGCTTCTTCAGTAGTAAGTTCATCTTTTTCTGGTACTGAACAGCTTGAACCACAATGTTTACATCTCATGTTACATGCCATAGTTACTTCCCATACACATGTTACTGGTTGGTATTTCATAATAAGATTCCCCCTTCAATATAAAGTACATAAAAATAAGCTTAATATACAAAAAATAACATTAATATAATTATAATACAATTGCAATTATAAACAAGTATATTTTCGTAATATGCGCTATAAAAATCTTGGAAGAGAAATTATAAAAATACTTTTATTGTAATATAATTATGCAAAAACATTAATATAATGGTCAGTGCTCATTTATAAAGGCGATGTAAAATGAAAATAAAGAAGAAATTTAAGATATTATTATTAATCATTTTTCTTGACGTATAGGAAATTTAAAACTTTTTTTGAAAGGGAGTGCTGATTATTACTGGCCTTCTGATATGCAAGCTTTCAAATACGTTAAAAAATAATTGTAGTTATTGCAGCAATCAACCTATAAAGATAATAAGTGGAGTATAAATACTTAACATTTTAAAGGAAATACTATTAGGAAGTGAATATGGAGAATTGTATAAAGTAGTAGTAATTATTTCAGATAAAGCTTTATATAATACTAAGAATAATGGTAAAAATGGTTATTCTATATTTAAGTAGATATAAATAAAAGAGCATCTATACTGAAGTTAGTTAGATGCTCTTTTTTTATGAAAGAATCCCTAAGAACCAAGGAATGCCATATGAAATCATAGACATTATAATTGTCGCTAGAATTAATCCACATATTATAGCAGGAAATGCTTTTTTAAATTTTATATCTAAAAGAGAAGCTATTAAAGAACCTGTCCATGCTCCAGTTCCAGGTAGTGGTATTCCGACAAATAAAACTAGCCCTAAAAATTCGTATTTTTTAATCTGATCACTTTTACTCATAGATTTCTCTTCAAGTTTTTCAACAAGTGGTTTAAATAATCTAGTACGCTTTAACCATCTAAATATTGGTGTTATAAATAGTAATATAAATGGTATTGGTATTAAGTTACCTAAAATACAAACTACAATTGCAGTAAAAAAGTTTACTCCTAATAAGGATGCTGCAATTAATCCTCCTCTAAGTTCTAATATAGGTACCATAGAAATAATAAAGACAATCATTTCTTTAGGAATAGAACCAGACAAGGTGTTTGTAAACCAGTTGATTAATGAATCTGCCATAGCAAACCTCCTTGTAATATAATTTTTTCCAAAGAGAGTATAACATAATATGGTTTTGCATACAAGGTGAATACTCTTTTAGGAGAAGAGCAAAATATGTGCCTTGTTGTTAAATAAAAACATACTATATAAAAGTAGTAATATATTAATGTAGAGGAGAAAATCATGTATAAAAAAGGTGATTTTCATATTCATTCATCAGAATCAGATGGTGAGCTTAAGCCAGGTGAAATAGTGTTGCTTGCTAAGGATAGAAGGATAGATATAATATCTATAACAGATCATAATACAAATTAGCAGTTTGAACTCTATAAAAAAAGGAAGGTTTAAGAAGTGTCAGGCTGATTTTGAGGGGAAAGTTAGCTTTAGCTCATCCAACATTATTGAAAAAAGATATATTTCAGGAGTTATTTAAGCTTAAGTTTGATGGAATAGAAGCTAAGTATTATAGAAATAAGGAAGATGAAACTGATTATTTTATAAGGATGGCAGAGGAGAAAGGGATAATATATACAGCAGGATCCGATTTTCATTCTTTGAAGAAGATAGATTTGAAACATGGTACTCTTGGACAAATATATTTAGAGAATGATGAAATAGAGATATTTCTTAAGGCTTTGAACAAAGGTGATAATAAAGAGTGAAAGAGAGTTTCTATATAGAAAGAAGAGAGAATTAATAGAGTTTTAAATTATTAATTTTCTCTTTCTTTAACGTATAACTTTTTTTGAAAGCAAATACTGATTATTAGAGGCTTTTTAATACGTAAATTTTACAGTAAGTTAGAAAATAGTCTTTCTTTTAACATAGATTAATATAAGTGTTAATAATGGAAAAACTAACGATAGTAATAAATTTTTGAAATTTAATCCTGTAAAAACTACAGAAGAAGCTAATGAAATTAATATACTTATTAAATATAGTATTGTTCCAGGTTTTCTTTTGAAGATAAATAGAATTATAGATATAATTAGTAATGATGAAATTATGAGTTCACAAATAAGTTGAGAAGATGAAAGTTCAGCACTGTTAGTGAAGTTTTTTAATTTTATAAAATTTAATGAAGTTTTTATCGATACAAGTGATAGTGCTATTTGAAATACTAAAACACTAATAAGGCTTAAGCCAAGTTCTTTAATTTTTCTTATCATATGTTTTATTCTCCTTTTGTAATTATATACATAATTATATAAAATATATGAAAATAAGAATAGTAGTTTGTATTAAAATAATATTAATTATATTTATTAGTAATATTTAATGGGATATATCAAAGGTATTCACCTTAAATATCTTTAGGTGAAATATTCCATTTGATATATCCCATTTAAATTAAAATCCAAATAGACTTTTTTTCTTTGAAATAAATATTCCCATTAATATAGGAAAAATTAATGATATAGCAATATTTAGGATGTTAAAACCGCTAGATACGATACTAGATATTATAGTTATTAAGATAAATAAATAATATCCATAGACTCCAATTTTATTTTTCTTAAGTAATAATATTAATGATATTATTAGTATAATTCTTAGTATAATAAATTGAAATACAATAAGTCCTGTACTTATTTCGGAATTTAACCCAGCTAATTCTTTTTGAACTTCACTTATTTGTCCGGCACAAAGTAGTACTATTCCAGAAAATATTACAAGGGCAGATGCTATAAAATGTAGTACTGATAGTGTTATAATTCCTGCTCCAAGTTTTTGATCATCATAATCAAATTCCATATAAATCCTTCTTTCTATAATAAAATTAATCTTTAATAAATATTACCATATAAACGATAAAAAGTAAATAAATAAAAATTGACCCTATAGTTACTATAGAGTTTATAATTCATCTTATAATAAATCTTTGAGGTGATAAAAATATGACAAAACAATTTTTAAAGTATGCTGTACCTTCAGCACTAGCAATGTTTGTATCATCGTTATATACAGTAATTGATGGCATATTTGTTGGACAGGGGGTTGGAGACTCAGCGCTTGCAGCAGTAAATGTAATAATACCTTTTACTATTATGTTATTTGGAATTGCAACTATGTTTGCAGTAGGTGGAGGAGCTTTAGTATCTAAGTATTTAGGAGAGAAAAATACGGAATCGGCAGTAGAAATGTTTAGACAGGTTTTTAAACTTTTATTGATTTTAAGTATAGGAATAAGTTTGATATGTGTTATTTTTGCTAAGCCATTATCAAGGCTGTTAGGTGCAACAGATAGTATAGCAGATTTAGCAGCAACTTATTTAAGATTTTATGCAATGTTTTGTGTACCTTGATAGGTATATCATTAAATAGCTTTGTAAGAAATGATAGCAGACCAACTCTTGCTATGATATCAACAATATCAGGGGCAGTTACTAACATAATTTTAGATTATGTATTTATTTTTGTGTTTAGTTTGGGAATAAAAGGAGCGGCTATAGCAACAGGGCTTGGACAGATAGTTACTGTTTCCATTTTAATACCACATTTTATTTTTAAAAGAGGAGCATTATTTAACTACTAATGTGTATATGGTTTTACTTGGGGTAGCTTTTGGAGTACAACCTCTTATAAGTTATAATTATGGAGCAAAAAATAAAGAGAAGATGATTAAGTTTTATAATATGACTAATATAGCATGTTTAATTGTAAATATAGTATTTAGTGGTGTTTGTTTTATATTTGGAAGAGAGATAATAGGAATCTTTACATCAAATATAGAAATAATAAGGACAACATATATAGGATTGAATTTATTTAATATAGGTTTCTTTGCCACAGGAGTAAATTTAACATCAACTGTCTACTATCAAGCTATAGAAGTACCTTCTAAATCTAATTTAATATGCTTATTAAGAAGTATAATTGTATTTCCAATAAGCTTGATACTTATGAGTTTATTGTTTAAAGATTTAGGGATATGGTTATCTTATTTATTATCAGAGCTAATAACATTAATTATTATGGCAGCTGTATCTAATATAAAGGATACAACTAGTGCAGCAATAAGTTTTTAGGTAGAATAAACTTGAGGTGTTCAGAAGATGAAATTTTCTATTGGAGAAATGAGTAAATTACATAATATATCTTTGTAGTTGTTGATATGATAAAGCATTGTAAGCTAATGGGATTATCGTTAGAAGAGATAAAAGAACTCATTGGCACAAATATTACTCCAGAATCTATGTATGAAATACTAAATAGACAGCAGGAAATTATAGCTAATAAGATAGAAGAATTACAACGTGCTAAGAGATATATAGATTTTCTAAAAAAGAGAGTGGGGATTACCTTGGAAAGAACTTTAGGTGAAGTAATAGTTGAAGATTATGAAGCACAAAAAGTTATGACTTATAATTATGTATCTGAAGGAATTGATGAATTAGAAATTAACATGAGAAAAATTATCATTGATATAGAAAAAAATTATGGTATTCTAAATTCAGAGGTAATATTTAAAACATCTTACAGGGATATATTGAAGGAGAAGTTTGTTTATAAAAATGTAATGATAAGTAATGAAGTCATAAGAGAGTTGGAAACTGAAGTTATCCCTAAAGGAAGATATTTAAGTATATATTATGATGATTATTATACTGATAGCTTTAAATATTATAAAAAGATTTTAGAATATGCAAAAGATAATATGATTGAAGTTGAAGGTGATTTTTATGAATTTTATATTGTACCTAAGACAGATAGGGAAGGAAAGGAAAAATCATTAATACAGCTTAGTATAAAGATTAAGGAGTAGCAATGCAAAAAATAATTGAAGAAGTGATGAAAAACAAGCTCTTTAAAGGAATAAAAGCAGAGGAATTAAGAGAAGTAATTAATATTTTTAATTATAAGTTAAGTACTTATGAAAAGGGGGAGATTATTGCACAAGAAGATGATGATTGTACTTCTCTTGGCTTAATTATAGAGGGAAAAATTATAATAGAAAGATTATATTCAAGTGGAAGAGAAATTGTAATGAAAAGACTCAAGAGTGGAGATGTTTTTGGAGAGGCTCTTATTTTTTCAGAATTTCATAAATATCCTGCTACAGTTATTGCAGGAGAAGATAGTAAGGTATTTTATTTAAATAAAGATGAGATAATTAAGCTATTTTCCTTTAATCCAAAGTTTATGGAGAACTTTATGAGTCTTTTAAGTGAAAAAGTTATTATACTTAATAATAAGATAAAAAGTCTTTCTTTAAAGACTGTTAAACAAAAGGTAGTAGATTATATTCTTCAAGAATGTATATCACAAAAAACAAATTCAATTAAGTTAAAAGGAAGTAAAGAGGACTTAGCATTATATCTAGGAATTCCAAGACCATCGCTGTCTAGAGAACTTATAAAACTTAGAGATGAAGGTTTAATTAATTTTGATAGACATGCTATAAGTGTTATTGATTTGGAAAATCTTGAAGAAGTATTATTTGATTAATATACATATTTATATTGATATTCCATGTAATTAATTATAGGTTTACATATGTGTATTATAATGATAGAATGAAGATAGACATTTTTTAATAACATTATAATTTAATTTCAAAAGAGAGATTTCTATAATATTATTGAACAATATTTACCCAAGGTAGTTAGTCCCCCAGTAAGGTTTTAAAGGGGGATTAATTATTTTGGCTGTATTATAATTTGAAGGCTGTAACATATGTTACAGCTTTATTTTATTTTCATAGATATAATATCAATATAAATTCAAGGTAAGAAGAGGAGAGAATCACATGGAAAATAAGATGTTTTGTTTCCAATGCCAAGAAACAGCAGGATGTACTGGCTGTACTAAATTTGGTGTATGCGGTAAGAGCCCAGATCTAGCAAGAATGCAAGATTTATTAATATATGTAACTAAAGGTTTATCAGAAGTTACAACAAGATTAAGAGCAGAAGGACAAACTATTGCTCCAGAAGTAAATAACTATGTAACAATAAATTTATTTACTACAATCACAAATGCAAACTTTGATGATGCTATATTCTATGAAAGAGTTAAAGAAACTCTAAGAATTAAGAATGAGTTAATCACAAAGTTAAACAACAAAGAAAACTTATCAGAAGCTGCTATGTGGTATACAGAATCCAATGCAGAAATTGATAAGAAGTTAGGTTTAATCGA
>CAKVFO010000002.1 GCA_934746785.1 uncultured Clostridium sp.
TTACTCAAGTGGCTGAAGAGGCGCCCCTGCTAAGGGCGTAGGTCGGGCAACTGGCGCCCGGGTTCAAATCCCGGATCCTCCGCCAAACATCTAACAAAAGTTAGATGTTTTTTTTACGTATAGGAAATTTGAAATTTTTTTTAAGAACGAGTACTGATTATTACTGGCTTTCTGATATGTACGCTGGTAAAAACGTTAAAAAATAATTGTAGGCCGAAAAAGAACCGAAAAGCAAAATAATTAAATAGTACCAAAATAATTAAATAGTACCAAATAAGTCATTAGGAATTATAATGGTAGTCTTTTTTATCCATATTAATGAAGCTTTTTTTCCTATAATAATTTCTTTGACTGTTTCAGGTGTTAGTTTGAAACTATTTTGATTTCTAATGAAATAATATGTATCATTTTTTACTTCTATTGATTGTGTAGAATTTAAAATCATATTTTTACATGTTCTTAATGAATTTTTAATTGAGAGCTTAAATATAAACCTTATTATTAATAAAAAAATTGATGAAAATATTAAGGTATATATTGCTGAAGGTATATCTCTCTCTAAGATATAATCTAAAGATATAATTAAAAACAGAGCTCCGAGTGTATAAAGCGTAATATTAGCAACTTTATTTTGTAATTGTTTTAAACCATCACATGATTCACCTAATAAAGTTATTTCATTGACAGAAATATCTTTATTGTTAATTTTGTATTTCAATTTAATACCTCACTTTCCAAAATAAATATAACATATATAATACATTTATGTAATTTTTTATTATTAGTATTTTTATTATAAACTTTAGTGGATTATTATAAGAATCTTTCATTTTGATTAATTTAAAAGAATATTAATATAATATAGTAATTTTTTAGGAGTAGTAATTGATAAAAGGAAAAAGAATCTATTTAAGACTTATAGAAAGATCTGATATTAATATTCTGTATAATATTTGCAATGATAATAGTGTAGCTAAGTATAATAATGTATTACCTAGGAAGAATTATTTATTTAATAATTTTCATATTATAAGGAAAGCACCTAACAAATTTTTGACTATAATTAATGAAAAAGGTGTTATAGTAGGGTTTATGGATTATAGAAGTTATTATGATTCTATTTATACTATAGGAGTTACTATTGCAAAAAGGTTTTGGCGGAGAGGATATGGCAAAGAGAGTATAGAGACTTTAACTGATTACTTATTTAATGAATTAAAAGTAAAACAAATAATTGTTGAAGTTATGAAGAGAAATATTAAAGCTATAGAATGTTGTAAATCTTGCGGATTTATAGGCAAAGAATCTATAGAAAAAGATGGTGAATCTATAATTAGAATGTTTCTACTAAAAAAAGAATAATTTTTCATTAAAAGAAAGAAGAAAAATTCTTTCTTATTTTTTTATAATTAAGGTAAAGATAAATAATAGAAAAAGGAAAGGTTTTTGCTGTAGTCTATAGAATTAATTAAATAATGAATAGAAGTAGGAGATTATGTTAATGGGAATAAGATTTATATATGGAAGAGCAGGAGCTGGAAAGAGCAGCTTTTGCATAGACAAGATAAGTAGAAGGGTAAAAGATGATAAGGTAAGTAAAATAATTTATATAGTTCCTGAACAATATACGTTTCAAAGAGAAACTTTATTGTTAAGAAAAGTAGGTGAACAGGCTTTACTAAAGACAGAAGTATTAAGTTTTAAGAGAATGGCTCATAGAGTATTTGATTCATGTGGTGGAAGAGTTCATGATAGAATGAAGGATTCAGGAAGAAGTATGCTTATATATAAAATTCTTCAGAAGGATGAGGATAATTTACATTACTTTAATAGAATTTCTAAGGAGCAGGGCTTTACAGAGATAATTTCTAAAACAATAACAGAGTTTAAGAAGTATAATGTTTTTCCTGAGAGTCTTGATGATAGTGTAGAAAATGTTGATGATAAAGATTTAAAGGATAAGTTGATGGATTTATCTTTGATTTATAGCAAGTTTAATGAAAGCATAGCTGAGAATCTTATTGATGGTGATGATGAGTTAACTTTATTAGCTGAAAAGTTAAGTTTAAAAGATCCTTATAGAGATGCTGAAATATGGATTGATGAGTTTACAACTTTTACACCTCAGCAGATGGAAGTAATAATGGCTTTAGCAGGGCAATGTAAGGAGATTAACATAACATTGTGCATGGATGAGTTAGGCAAAGGTAAGGAAGATGAGGTTACAGATATATTTAATGTTATTAAGAGTACTGAATATAGGCTGCTTTTAATGATGAGCGAAAATAATATTGGATATCTTGAACCTATAAACTTAAATGATGGTGTTCCTTTACGTTTTAGACAGAGCAGGGAGCTTGCACATCTAGAGAAGTATTTCTTTACCTATCCTTTTAAGCTTTATAAAGAGAATATCAAGGATATGAGGTTATACAAGGCTAATAATTCTTATGATGAAATTGACGAGGTTGCTAGGGAGATTATAAGGCTTGTAAGGGATGACGGATATAGATATAGGGATATTTCTGTGGTTTGTAGAAATATTGATGAGTATGAAAAGATAACAACTGTTATATTTAATGAATATGGAATTCCTCTTTTCTTGGATAAAAAGATTGATATTTTGAATAATCCTTTAATCATTTTGGTTTTATCTGCTTTAGAGATATATCTTAGAGGATGGTCTTATGAAACTGTATTTAAGTATTTAAAGAGTGGATTGACAGGAATTAGTAGAGATGAAATTGATATATTAGAGAATTATGTTTTAGCTAAGGGAATTAAAGGCTATAAATGGATAGGAGAACTTTCGATAGAGGCAGAGGATGAAGTTATTGTTTCTATAATGGAGAAGGTTAGAGAACCTTTAATGACTTTACATAAGAAGATATTAAAGAAAGATGTAAGGGGGATTTGTACTGCTATTTATGAATTTCTAGTAGATATTAATGTATTTGACAGGATTGATGAATGGGTTAAGAAGTTTGAAGAAGAGGGACTTCAAAGTAAGGTAAAGGAATATGAACAGGTAAGTGAAGTTGTTCTTGATATTTTAAACCAGGCTGTTGAGGTTATGGGGGAAGAAAAACTTGATATAGATGAGTTTTATAAAATTTTAATTTCGGGCTTTCAAAGTAAAGAGATTGGAGTTATTCCAGCAGCATTAGATCAAGTTAATGTAGGTGATATAGCTAGAATAAAAGGGAGAGATGTTAAGGCTTTATTTGTTGTAGGTGTTAATGATGGTGTGCTTCCATCGGCAAGTAAGGATGAAGGTATTCTTTCTGATAGGGATAGAGATATTTTGAAGGACATAGGCGTAGAGTTATCTTCTAGTACTAAATCAAAGGTATTTGAAGAGCAGTTTATGGTTTATACGGCTTTAACTTTAGGGAGTAATTTTATAATGGTTAGTTATCCAATGGCTGATTTTGAAGGGAAGTCTTTAAGACCTTCTATTGTTATTCCAAGACTTAAGAGAATTTTCCCAAGACTTGTAGAAGAAAGTGATATTTATAATGTTAGAAATAGAAATGATAGGTTTTCTGATGTAGTTGCTCCTATTCCTACTTTTAATAAGCTTATATTAGCTTTAAGAAAGAGTTATGAGAAAGAGGATATTGAAGAGTATTGGGAAGATGTATTCTCATGGTATAAGGAAAGAGAAGAGTTTAATAATAGATCAGGCCATATATTTGCTGGTTTAAATTATAGTAATACTGGTGATGAAATTGGAAGGGAAAAGATTAAGAAGCTTTATAGTACTGATAGTGGAAGGCTTTTATTTAGTGTTTCAAGGCTTGAAAAGTATGCTGAATGTCCTTTTGCTTACTTTGTTCAATATGGACTTAAGGCTAAAGATAGGAAGATTTATGAGTTTACAGCACCAGATTTAGGGTCTTTTATGCATGGAATTTTAGATGATTTCACTAAGAAGGTTAAGAATGAAAAGATTGCTTGGTCAGAGTTAACAGCAGATAGATGCAGACAGATTGTAAGTGAACTTGTTGAGATTAAATTAAAAGAAGAAAGTGATTCTATTTTAAATAGTAGTAAGAAGTATAGATATTTTACTGATAGATTTAAAAGAGTTATTACCAAGTCTGTATCTGTAATTTCTGAACAGATGAGAAAAGGTCAATTTGAGATATTCAGTAATGAGTTTGATTTTGGAGATTATAAGAATGGTTCTCCTATAAAGTTGGAGCTTCCATCAGGTGAAGATGTTTATTTGACTGGTAGAATTGATAGAATCGATACTCTTGAGATGGATGGAAATACTTATGTAAGGGTTATTGATTATAAATCTGGATCTAAAAAGTTTGATTTAAATGAATTGTATTATGGATTGCAGATTCAGCTTTTAGTTTATCTTGATGCTGTTCTTAGAAATTCTAAGTATATACTTCATACTCAGGCTATGCCAGGGGCTATTTTGTATTTCAAAATAGATGATCCAATAATAAAGAGTAAAACTGAACTTGAAGATGAAGAGATAAGAAAGGAAGTTTTACAAAAACTAAAGATGAATGGATTGTTACTTAAGGATGCAGAGCTTGTAAGGGCTATGGATAATGATATGGAGACTTATTCACTAATTATTCCTGCTACTTTTAAGAAGGATGGAGATTTTTCTTCTAATAGCTCTGTTGTTACTGAAGAGCAGTTTGATATTTTAAGGGAATATGTTAATAGCAAAATGATTGAGCTTTGTGAAGATATGCTTAGTGGAAAGATTAAGATAGAGCCTTGTAAGAATCAGACAACGGCTTATTGTGAGTATTGTGATTACGCTTCAATTTGTCAGTTTGATACTAGTATAAAGGATAATAAGTATAAGCTTGTTGTTAAGAGAGATGAAAAGGAACTTTGGAATAGGATGGAGAAGGTTGTGAAGGGAGGAACTGATGATGGGCGAAACTAGATGGACAGAAGAACAGAAAGCTGCTATTGAGACTAGAAAGTGTAATCTTCTTATAGCTGCTGCTGCTGGTTCTGGTAAGACGGCTGTATTAGTTGAGAGAATTATAAGAATTATAACTAATGAGGAGAATCCAGTTGATATAGATAGATTGTTAGTTGTTACTTTTACAAGTGCAGCAGCTGCTGAAATGAGAGAGAGAATAGCAGCTGCTATAACTAAGGGATTAGAGAGTAATCCTAATTCAAAAAATCTTCAAAAACAGCTTACTTTATTGAGCAGGGCTAATATAACTACTATGCATTCTTTTTGTTTAGATGTTATAAAAAATAATTTTCATATTATTGATTTAGATCCGGGCTTTAGAATTTTAGATGAAACTGAAGGAACGTTACTTAAGGCTGAGGTTCTTGAGGAATTGTTTGAAGATAAGTATGAGGCAGAAGATGAGATGTTCTTAGACTTAATTGATGCTTATAGTGATTCTAGAAGTGATGAAAAGTTAAAGGATATTGTTTTAGATTTATATAGATTTTCTATGAGTGGACCATGGCCTGAAAAGTGGCTCAGAGAGAAGTCTGAAGAATTTAATATATCAACTAAGGAAGAACTTATTAAAAGCAGCTGGGTTCAAGTTTTGATGGAAAGCTTGGATTTACAGATTGATGGGCTTATAAATATGCTTGATAAAGCTATTTATTTAAGCAGCAATACTGGTGGATTAGAGCCTTATTTAGAAAACTTAGAATTAGATATGTCTTCGTTAGTAAACATAAAAGAAGCTATAGGAAAAGATTTAGATGAGACTTATAAATTTTTAGTATCTATGAGTTTTTCTAAGTTAAAGACTGTTAGAAAGAATAATGTTGAAGATCCGGAGGCTCAACAAAGAGTAAAGGATATACGTGATAGTATTAAGAAATCTATTGGAAAGCTTAAGGAAGATATATTCTCTATGTCTCCTGATGATATGCTGATATCTATTAAGGAATCTTATCCTTATATGAAGGTTTTAACTGAGTTAGTTATTGAATTTGAAGATAGATTTGCTAAGGCTAAAAAGAAGAAAAGTGCTTTAGATTTTAATGACTTAGAGCATTTATGTTTAAAGATATTAACTAGTAAGGAAGCTAATGTTGCTGATAATTATAAGGAATATTTTGATGAGGTATTAGTTGATGAATATCAGGATTCTAATAACGTTCAAGAGGCTATTATTGACTTGGTTTCAAGAAAGTATAGTGATAATCCTAATGTATTCATGGTTGGGGATGTTAAGCAGAGTATTTATAGATTTAGACAGGCAAAACCTGAGTTATTTTTAGATAAATATAATACGTATTCCATTGATGAAGGTAAGAATAGAAAAATTCAGCTTTATAAGAACTTTAGAAGTAGGTTAGAGGTTATAAATGGTGTTAACTATATCTTTAAACAGCTTATGTCTAAGGTTGTTGGTGAACTTGAATATACGGATGAAGAGGCTTTAAATTTAGGTGCTAATTATAAGGATGTAAATGATGAAGAGTCTATAACAGGCGGAGATTTAGAACTTCATGTGTTAGATAAGTCAGGAGTATCTGAGGAAGAGACTCAAGAAAATGATACTGATGAAGAGGAAGAAGATATAGGAGCTATTAACTTAGAGGCTAGAATTGTTGCCAATAGAATAAAGGAACTTTTATCTGAGAAGGATGGAAAGAGATTTAAGGTTCTTGATAAGCAGACTGGCGAATATAGACCAGTTAAGTATCAGGATATTGTAATCTTGCTTAGAGCAACTAAGAACTGGGCTGAGGTTTTCTTAGATGAACTTGGAGCTGAAGGAATTCCGGCTTATGCTGATACTGGCTCAGGGTATTTTGACTCTATTGAAATAAGAACAGTTATGTCATTGTTAAAGGTAATTGATAACCCAATGCAGGATGTGCCTTTGATAGCTTTATTAAGATCCCCTATAATGAGTTTTTCAGCTGAGGAATTAGGTGATATAAGGCTATTTAATAAGGATAATTATTTTTATGAAAATATTATGGAAATAGCTGAAGGTGAATATGAAAATAATATTTTAAAGGATAAGTGTTCTAAATTTTTAGTTAAGCTTGAGGAATGGAGGAAGAAGGCTATTTATACTCCTATAGATGAGTTTATATGGTATTTATACATGGATACAGCTTATTATGGATATGTTGGTGCCATGCCTAATGGTGTATTGAGACAGGCGAACTTAAGAGTATTATTTCAAAGAGCTAAACAATATGAACAAACTAGTTTTAAAGGTTTATTTAACTTTATCAATTTTATTAACAAGTTAAGAAAGTCTTCTGGAGATATGGGAAGTGCAAAGATACTTGGTGAAAATGAAGATGTTGTTAGAATTATGAGTATCCATAAAAGTAAGGGTCTTGAGTTCCCAGTTGTATTTTTAGCTGGTGCAGGAAAGCAGTTTAACTTAATGGATTTAAATAAGAGTATTTTATATCATGAAGAATTGGGATTTGGACCAGATTTAGTGGATTTAGATAGAAGAATAAGTTATAGTACTCTTCCAAAGGAATCTATTAAACAGCGTATAAAGTTAGAAACATTATCTGAAGAAATGAGAATTTTATATGTTGCATTTACTAGAGCTAAAGAGAAGTTAATTATAACTGGAGCTGTTTCGAATTTAGAGAAATGGGCTAATAAATGTTGTTCAGCAGCTGCATTAGATAAGGAGATAATTCCATCATCAGAAGTGCTTAAAGGAAAGTCATATTTAGATTGGATTGGTATGGCTGTGTGTAAACATAGAGATGGAGATGAATTAAGAAATATTGTTGGAGCTGTGGATATTCCTATAAAAACAGATTTGTCCACATGGAAGACAAATATCTGGACAAAATATCAGTTAATTGTGGATAAAAATATTGAAGCTGTGGATAAGAATTCAGATTCTCTTATAGACTCAGAAATTAAAGCTGTAGATAAAGAAATTCAAAGAAGATTAGGATTTAAGTATAAGTTTGCAGCTACAACTAATATGAAGAGTAACTTCTCTGTCTCTGATTTGAAAAAGAAGAATTATGAAGAGATTGAAGATGAATTATCAGAGAATTTATTTAAAGAAAAAATAGAAATAAAGCCTAAGTTTCTACAAGAAGAGAAAGGTCTTACTTCAGCAGAAAGAGGAACTGCTATGCATTTTGTTATGCAAAAGTTAGATTTTTCTAGAGTTGATGATATAGATCAAATTAAAGAACAGTTAAAAGAACTTGTTGATGATGAACTTCTTAGTAAAGAGGAATTTAAAGCAATAAAAGTAAATAAAATATTCAATTTTTTTAAAAGTAATTTAGGAAAGAGGTTATTAAATGCTTATAATAATGGAAATAAGGTATATAAAGAGTTACCTTTCTTTACTGAAATAAGTCCATTAGATGTTGATGATACCTTACCTGAAAATGTAAAAGATGAAAAAGTAAGACTTCAAGGGGTAATTGATTGTTTCTTTTATGAAGGTGATGATATTGTGTTAATAGATTATAAAACAGATTATGTGGAAGAAGGCAATGAAGAAGAAATGATAAACAAATATACTGTGCAAATAAACTATTATAAGTCAGCATTAAAGAAGATTACAGGAAAAGAAGTTAATGAAAGTTATTTATATTTATTTTATCTTGATAAAGAAATTGCTATTTAATAAAAAGTGCCAGCTATAAATTAGCTGGCATTTTGATTTTAAGACTCTAAAGAGTTTTGTATATAGTTTTTTGCACATGTAATAAGGGAAGCATAGTCGTTATCAATCGTTTCGTTAATAACTTCATTAAGAAGATGATTAAGTAGTTCACCTAAAATTTTTCCTGGGGTAATATCTAATTCTTTAATTAAGTCATTACCTTTTATAGCTAAGTCTTTTATATATAATACTTCATTAGAATCTAATATTTCTTTAACTAAATTTGTGATGTCTGGAACTGATTTAGAATTTATAGATTCATAAATATTGATTAAGTCAAAAATATTATCTTTACCAACTTTTATAATTAGTCTTTTACAATCAGCTTTAGAATCTGGAGATTTAATATCTTTAAAGGATGAAGTTAGTGATATAACCTTATTCATAGTATTTTTATCAAATGTTAAATCTCTCATTATACTTTCAACTAGTGATGGCTCTAAGTTTAAAAATATAAAGGCTAATCTGCTAGATATATTTGGATTAACTTTATCTATAGAGTTATCTAAATTTAAATTATAAGGTAGTATTTCTTTTAGTAGTTTAGATTCTTCAAGCTTTATCATACCTGAAAAGGCATTATTACTTAATAGAGTTTTAGATAATTCTACTCTTATACGTTCTTTGCTTATATTTTGAATGGAAGATGAATTTACTTTTATTGCTGCAAAAGTTTTTTCATCAATATTAAAGTTTAATTGAGCACTGAATCTTATAGCTCTAAGCATTCTTAAGGCATCTTCTTTAAATCTTTTATCAGGATTACCAACACACTTTATTAACTTTCTGTTTAAATCTGTATTTCCTGAGAAATAATCTAATAATCCTTTTCTATCATTATAAGCAAATGCATTTATTGTAAAGTCGCGTCTTGCTAAATCTTCTTTTATATCTGATATAAAGGTAACACTATCTGGTTTTCTATTATCAGAGTATGTGCCTTCAGTTCTATATGTAGTAACTTCATAAGGGTTTTTATCTATTAAAACAGTTATTGTTCCGTGTTCAATTCCTGTAGGAATAGTCTTTTTAAAAAGTTTTTCTGTTATTTCAGGAGGAGCTGAAGTTGCTATATCATAATCCATAGGAGTTCTATTTAAAAGAATATCTCTTATACATCCTCCTACCATAAAAGCTTCATAACCATTCTTATAAAATGTATCAATTATATATTTAACGTCTTTAGGAATTGAAATAAGCATAATAATTACCTCCATAAAAAATTAGTCTTAATAAATATTATAGAATATTTATTAAGACTAGTTAAGAATTTATTGGATAATAACCTTACTATCTCTAGGAACATTATCATAAATCCATTTAGAATCATTTTCTCTAAGACGAATACATCCATGTGAAGCAGGCTTTCCAAGGGTATAATCTACAATGTTAGTTTCTGTTTCATCCATTGGTAATGAGTGAAATAGATAATCACCATAAAATTGAACCCAGTACCGTCCACCTTGTTTATATGAATTAGAAAAGAACCATTTTCCTCTTTCTTTAATTGTATAAACACCTGTAGGAGTTTCTTCATTAATTATACCAGATGAACAGGTGAAACTTTTTATGAGTTTCCATGAGTTTTTAGAACCCTTATATATATTAGTTTTTTGATTTTTTAAATCTACATGCAGCAAGTATTTAGTATTACTTGATATGGACTGTTCATTTATATTTGAAGTATTAATCTTTAAATTTACATTATTTAATGATACTTGTGTACTATCATTATTATAAGAAAAATCAGCTTCATAAACTTTGATTTCTTCAATCTTAGAAATTATATTCTCATTATCGCCTACAATGTAATTTACACTGTCTAATAAATCAAGAGCTTCAGCATAACATTCACTATCACAGAGTTTAGTCGCTTCTGATAAAATGTCTTTAACTATGTTTTCTTTACATTTTTTTATATATTCAATTGAACTAGCATAGTTTTCATTAGAAGATTTTATATTAGAAAATACATCATATGCTTGAATATATTTTTTGCAATTAAATAGATAAACTCCATTATCATAATTACTGTCTGATTCAGAAAGTAAGTTATTATCTATATCAACGTAGTTAGAATAGCGTTTTATTTCATTAATTATATTTATAGTTGATTGTTCGGTTATATTTTCGCTGTTTGAAGATAGTTCTTCAAGTTTACTATTGAAAAAGCTTGTTAAATCTTTTTTTAAGTATAGGGACTTAAACGGATTAAAATTATTATTATTTATTAAGAGAATGTTTGCACTGGAAAAATTATATTCATTAAAGTTAGTTCTAAAATTTTTCATTAAAACTTTATAACTGTAGAATTCAAACATAACTAAAAAAATTATAGCTAGAAATATAATTTTCAATGCTAATGAAAAATAAGACTTACGTATATTTTTTTTTTGGTAAAAAGTAAGTGCATAATTTTTTACCATGATAATACCTCCTATACAATACAATATACATATAATATTACCAATTTTGCTAAATGCTAAACAGATAAGTCATGATTTATATTGAATTTGATAATATTTAAAGAGTAAAATATATATTAGATAAAGTTTGTTAGGGGGTTAGGTATGAAATGTAAAACTGGAATAATAAAAAGATTTGTTAATTCAATATACAATGTGGACGAGTTCCCTAAGTATGTAAGATATGGAGTGCCAAAAGCTATAATATATGCTTTGTTTTTGAGTTTATTTATTGGAGGAATAGAAGGAACTTTTAAATTTATTAATGTAAATAATAATATGAATGAAGTTAGCAACATGATTAATCAGGATGAATATAACTTTAAGATTGATAATAACTATCTTAAGTTAGATAATTCACCTATAATGTTTGAAGATAATAGAATGCTTTTTTATGTAGATCAAGATATTAAGATAGATGAAGCTGATGAATTGAGAAAAATTACTGTAAATAAAGATGTAAATTTCTTAGTTTTGAAAGATGGATTATTTATAAAAACAAATGGAGAATATGATAATATTGGAGATATAAAGCTTTATTATTCGGAGATGTCTTTAGATAGGGAAATTAAAAATTCAGATATAATTAATATAATTCAATCATCAAAACCAATGATATGTGTACTTATAATTGGAACGTATATATTACAAGGATTTTTTATGTATATTATATCAGCTTTCTTTATAGCAGTATTAACTGTTATTCCAAGTAAGCTGTTAGGTGTTAATTATAGGCTGTCAGACTTATTTTCTTTGGTTATTTATGCGTATACCTTACCTAATTTATTGGTGATGGTTTTAAGTATTGTATTTCCAAACATATTATTTGATACAGCAGGTATGATTGGTGCTATTGTATATACATACCTAGCAATAAGACATGTTAGAAATCAAATTAATTAAAAAGTGGTTTAACCACTTTTTTTAACATATAGGGACTTTTTAATTTTTTTGAAAGCGAGTATTCATTATGACTAGTTTTCTTGCAGGTAAGTTGTCCGATATGTTAAAAATATTAATATTGAGAGATTTGAAAGGAGTTCATTATAGTGAAAATTATTCATACAGGAGATTGGCATATAGGCAAGATAGTAAATGAGTTTTCTATGATAGAAGATCAGAAATATATATTAAACAAGTTAGTTGAACTTATAAAGGAAGAAAAACCAGATGTATTAGTTATTGCAGGAGATGTTTATGATAGGTCAATACCACCTGTAGAAGCAGTTGAACTCTTAAATAAAGTTTTTGAAGAAATACTTATTGATAATGGAGTGAAAATATTAGCGATTGCAGGTAATCATGATAGTGCAGAAAGATTGGCTTTTGGAAGCAGTATTTTAGAGAAAAATGGATTATATATAGTTGGTGATATAGAAAATGAATTTAAAAAGGTAGTTATATCAAAAGAGGATAAGAATTTTAACTTTTTTTTAATTCCATACATAGAACCAGTTGTATTAAGAAAGAAATATGACGATAAAAATATTAAGAATCATAATGATGCTATGAAGTTTATAGTTAATAAAATAAAAAATGAGATGGATAATAGCGAAATTAATGTAGTAGTTGCTCATGGATATGTCACATTAAATAGAGATAAGGCTTTAGGATGCAGTGATGAAGATAAGTATAAAGCAGCAGAAATAGAAGTTTCAGAATCTGAAAGACCATTATCAATTGGAGGGACTGACTTAATTGATGGTAATATTTTTAATGAATTTGATTATGTAGCTTTAGGTCATTTACATGGAAGACAGAAGGTGGGGAAAAATTCTATAAGATATTCAGGATCCCTATTAAAATATTCTTTTTCAGAAGTTAATCATAAAAAAGGTGCAACTATAATTGAAGTTAATGATAAAGATGACATGATTATAAGGAATCAAGAAATTGAGCCAATAAGGGATATGAGGGTAATACGAGGTCATTTAGATGATTTAATAGAAGCAGCAAGAGAAAGCGAAGAAGGAAGAGATGATTATATACAGGCAATACTTACTGATGAAGGTGAACTTGTAGATCCAATTGGAAAATTAAGAGCTGTGTATCCTAATATAATGCTTCTTAGAAAAGAAGAGAAAAATGTCACTTTAAATAGCTTGACAGCAGCATCAGCGGGATATAAGAATAAATCAGAAATTGAACTTTTTAAAGAGTATTACGAAAGACTTGGTGATGGAGAATTTTCAAAAGAAAAGGAAGATGTAATGATAAGTGTTATAGAAGAGGCGCTTAGAGAGGAGAAGTTATAAATGAGACCTATAAAGTTAGTGATGTCAGCTTTTGGCCCCTATGCAAAAGAAGAAGTAGTTGATTTTTCACTATTAAATGAAAAAAATATATTTTTAATAACAGGAACTACAGGCGCAGGAAAGACAACCATTTTTGATGCAATTAGCTATGCTTTATTTGGAGAAGCTAGTGGTAGTTCTAGAGAAAATGAATCTTTAAGAAGTGATTTTGCAGATGTTAATAGACTGACGTATGTAGAACTTGACTTTGAACTTAGAGGAGAAGTATATCACATAAGAAGAGTACCTCAACAGATGAAACCTAAAGTTAAGGGGGAAGGATTTACACATCAAAGCTCAGAAGCAGAATTAGTTTTTTCAGATGGCAAGGTAAGAACAGGAACAAGTAATGTTACTAATAAGATTAATGAATTGCTTGGAATAAATAAGGAACAGTTTAAGCAAATTGTAATGCTGCCACAAGGTGAGTTTAAAAAGCTTTTGTTAGCTGATTCAAAAGAGAGAGAAGTTATATTTAGAAAGATATTTGGGACATATAATTATGAAAAGATTCAATTGTTATTGAATGATAAAGCAAAAAAGATATACAAAGAATTGGAAAAATCAAGAAATAGCATATTGGTTAATTTGAAGAATATAAAGAGTGACAATATAAATATTGATGATAAAGATATAGATGTTTACAGTATTATAAAACAAATAGAGGAAGATATTAGTGTAAGAAAGAGTGAAAGTAAAGCTATTGAGGAAAAGTTATCTGCAGTAAGAAAAGAAATTGAGAAACTTCAGGCAGATAAGGTTCAGAGCATAAATAATAATAATCTTATAGATGAAAATTCTAAGGTAAAATCGTTGTTTGAAGAGTATAAAAATCGTGAAGAAGAGATAAAAAATAAAGAAAAGAACGTAATTAAAATTAATAAGGCGAAAGAAATTGTATATATAGAAGATGAACTTTTAAGGATAGAGAAAAATAAGTATGTTAAGGAAAAACTGGGCTTGGAGATTTCTAATAATATAGAAGTAATAGATAATAATCTAAAAAGAGCTATTAGTGAGTTAGAAAATGAAGAAGGAAAAGAAGCTGAAAAGAATAAAAATATTGAGCTTATGAATTCTTTAAGTGAAAAAAAACCTAAAATAATTGAATTTGATAATAAAAGGGATAGTGTAAATAAGCTTACATTAAAAATAAAACTTACAAAAGAATCTCTAGAAAATGAACAAAAAATATTAGAAACATTAAAGGAAAAAGCAATTAGAAATGAAGAAGCTATAAAAAATATTGTAGAGTTAGAAAAACAAAAAATACTTATAGACAAAGAAGTATCTGATAAAGAAAAACTAATTAATGAGGTTAGAGCGTTATTTAAGTCTATAAAAAAGCTAAAAGAAAATAATGATATATATAGTAAGCTAAAGTCTAGTTTTGATGTGAAAGAAGAGATTTATAAGAAGCACAAAAAAGATTATGAGCTAAAACAAGAATTATATATGAAGGAACAGGCTGGTATATTAGCTGATAGTTTAAAGGATGGTGAATCATGTCCTGTATGTGGTTCTACAAATCATCCATCACCAGCTAAAAGAATTGGGGATGTACCTACTGAAGAAGAATTAAACATTAGTAAAGAAGAATATGAAAAGTATCAAAAAGAATATAATGACATTTTAGTTGAGATGGCAAGAGTGAAGAGTGGTATAGATTCATTAAAGGATGATGTAATTAATAAAAGTATAGAAAATTTAAGTAGTTATTTAAAGAGTGATGAGTATAGTGAAGAAACAGGTAATGAAGTCTTAGCTTTAGGAACAAAGCTTGCATCTGAAATAAAAGAGCTAAATTCAAAGCTAAGTGGTATAAATAATGAAATAGTAAAGAAAGATGATTTAAGTAAAGAAATAGAAGTTATAAAGAATAGAATAAAGGGTGCAGAATCTAAGATAGTAGAACAAAATGAATTATATACAAATGAATTTGCTTTATTAAAGGCTGATGAGGAAAAGGTAAAATCTTTACAGAAAGAAATTCCAAAAGGAATAACATCTATAGTTGATTTAGATAAAGAAATTGAATCTTTACATGAAAAAATAGAGCTATATAATAGAAAATTAAAATTAGCTAGAGATCAGGTTAATGAATTGAATAATAAAAGAGCTTCAGAAATATCAAAGCTTGAAGAAGGAAAGAAGATATTAAGTGAGATTAATTCTGATATTAAGGCAAAATGTGAATTACTCAATAAGAAAATTTTTGATAGTGGATTTGAAAGTCGTGATGATTACAATGAAATGAAAAAATATATTAACAATATAAATGAAATGCAAAATGAGATTTCTGATTTTAAGGAAAAATTAAAGTCTATAACAGATAGAGCTATGGAACTTAGAGAAAAAACTAGAGAATTAAGCATTATAGATATAAGGGAAATTGAAGATAAGATAAATGTTGAGAGAAAAGTAGAGTCCGAAATAAGCCAAAAAGCAAGAGCAGTTTATTCAATAATTGATAATAATATAAATATATTAAATGAAATAAAGAATATTAATAATACTGTAAAAGAGAAAGAATTAAGGTATAAGGTTATTGGGGAATTAGCTAATTTAGCTAATGGAAAAAAGAGTCCCTATATAAGTTTTGAAAGATTTGTATTAGCATCATATTTTCAAGAGATTATAGATGCGGCTAATATAAGACTTTCAAAAATGACTGGACAAAGATTCATATTAAAGAGAAAAGAAGATAAAGGTAAAGGAACAGCACAGCAGGGATTAGAGTTAGAGGTTTACGATAATTACACAGGAAAGTGTAGGCATGTAAAAACTTTATCTGGAGGAGAAAGTTTTAAAGCTTCCTTATCATTAGCATTAGGATTATCAGATGTTGTTCAGGCAAATGCAGGAGGAATATCATTAGATACTATATTTATTGATGAAGGATTTGGAACATTAGATTCAGAATCATTAGATAATGCAATAAGTTCACTTATAGCATTACAAAAAGGAGGAAGACTAGTTGGAATAATATCTCATGTGCCGGAATTGAAAGAAAGAATAGAGGCAAAACTAGAAATTAAATCGTCATTAGAAGGAAGCAGTGCTGAATTCAAATTCTCTTAAACTTGTTTTAAAGTTAAAATAGTAATAAAGTTTTATGATATATATTGTTTACAAAGCAATAATTTACAAATTAGGTTGTTTTAAATTTCGCTGTGTGGTATTATAATAGTATAATATTAGTAAAAATTTGGAAATTATTTTGGGTTCTGATTGAGAAAGGGATTAATATGGAATTAAATGAAAGGTTAGATAATAATGAAATTGACAGTTTAAGCAAGGCAGAACTTATAAAAGTGGTACAAGATTTACAAAGAAAAAGTGATTTACAAGAAGATTTTTTATTAAATATATCTCATGATTTAAGAAGTCCTATCAATGTGATTTTAAGTATATTACAGTGTTTAAGATGTGAAGAGAAGTCAAGTGAAACAAAAATAGATGATTTAAAACATAAAGAATATAGAGATATAATGAGAAGAAATAGTTTAAAAATAGTAAAGTTAATTGATAATCTAATAGATGTTTCTAAGCTTGAAAAGAATTACTATACATTAAATAAGTATAATGTTGAAATGATAAATCTATTAGAAAGTATTGTTGCATCAATAGAAAAATATGCAGAGCAAAAAAATATAACTGTTATATTTGATACTAATGTGGAAGAATGTATGTGTGCGGTAGATCCAGAAGCTATAGATAGAATAATGATGAATCTGTTATCTAACGCAATAAAGTTTTCGGAAGTAAACAAAGATATATTGGTTAATGTAACTGTTTATGAAGAAACTATAGAGATATCAGTTAAGGATAGCGGAATGGGCATTAAGAAAGAAGATCAAAAGTTAATATTTAATAGGTTTATACAAACCAAATCAGGAGAGTGTAGTGAATATAAAGGAAGTGGAATAGGGCTAGATTTAGTAAGTTATTTATGTAGGGCACATGGTGGAGATATAAAGTTAATTAGTAATTATGGAGAGGGATCTAACTTTATAGTTACATTACCAAAAACATTAGTTGATGTAGAAGATAATGAATGCATGCTTAAGAAAAGAAGCAGAATTGAACAGTTAGAAATTGAGTTTTCAGATATTTACCTATAATATAGAAATTAACTTGATATTAGAAATGGTTTATGTTAATATGAATATGTTAAATATATATTCGGGGTGTTAGTTAAACGGATATAACATACCGCTACGGACGGTACATTATGGGTTCGATTCCTATACGCCCTGCCATTTAATTACTTTCAAAAGTTTTTCTTTTGAAAGTAATTTTTTTTTATCTATAGGGAAATCTAATAAGGGCAAGAATAATGCAAAGGATGTTATATTATGATGTTTGATAAAGTCATAAGTCAATATGATAAGCATAGTGAAGAAATTTTATTTCTAATAGATAAGTTTAAAATAGACGAAATAATATTTATTATAGATAAGGATAAAAGCAGCAAGATAAAAAGAAGTAAGGAGGTTTTTAAGAAGATTTTCTATAATAAAAATGTTAAATTTGAAGTGATTGAGGATTATAGTATAAGTAGTTTAGAAGGTATTTTAAAGAAAAATAATGAAGCATTAGTTAATCTATCAGGGGGAGATAGAATTATAGCACTATTATTATTAAAGGTATCAATGGAATTATCTATGCAAAGTATATATATAGATTTTTTAAACAAAAGAAGATATGTATTTAAAGATAGTTGTAGAGTAATAAATAGTGAGATGAAGGATACTTCTTTAAAGGAAGTTTTTTATTTATCAGGAGCAGAGGTAATTAATGAATCTACAGAATTATGTAGTGAAAAAGATGTAGTTGAAATAAGTAATAAGATTTTAGCTAATATTGAATTATGGCATAAATATAAGCATAATTTATATGATAATTCTATATTTAAACATAATAATAATGATACAGATAATATTGATATAGATGTAAGTGGCCTAAATAAAAATGAATTAGATCTTTTAAATAATAGTATTAAGTATTTAGTAGACAATAATTCTATAGATATTAGAAAAGAAAGTAATTTAATACATACACGATTTAAGAAAAGTTATTTAAAAAGTGTTATATTTAAGAGTGGAACATGGCTTGAAGTAATAACTTATTTAGCAGTAAAAAATATAAAAGAAGTTGATGAGGTAAGAAGTGGGGTATTATTTTCTTGGGGATTAAATGCTGAAATTGTTAAAAATGAAATTGATGTTATAGCAATAAAGGATTCAGTTTTAATATGTATATCTTGTAAGGATAGTAATAAATATGATGATGATGCACTAAATGAATTGAGTGTATATAGTGAGAGGCTTGGAGGTAAGAATGTACTGAAGATATTAGTGGCAACAAAACAGCCGCAAAAAGTTAGTGTAGTACAGAGGGCTAAGGAAATGAATATACATTTAGTAATACTAGAGAATGCATCGATTAATTATTTACAAAATTCATTAAGAGTTATAATAAATGAGAAAATAAGGAATGTAGTATTATAACTTTAAAATAAAAGAAGGATAGAACCTTTTGAATGGCTGACAAAGTGGCTTCCTGCGCTAAAAAGCGTGGCGTCAGCCACCTTGTTCTAGCCTATATTTTATTTATGTATTTTTTTTCCAATAGTCTCGCCCAGATTTACTTTACATTCAAAGCCAAGTTTGCTTTGAGCAAGTATATCTTCATCAATTTCAATGGTATCTTTTTTAAAGAATAATATAGTAGTTGAGCCACCAAACTTGAAGTATCCTTTCTGGGCACCCTTTTCGACTCTTTGGTTAGGTGTATAAGATTGAATAATTGTACCAACGCATGTTGCACCTACTTCAACATGAATAATATCATCAAAGTTATCTGATTTAAATATAGACCATTCACGTTTATTTTGACAATATAATTTAGGTATACGTTCTAACGCTATTGGGTTAACGGAATAGTAGTTACCATCAATAAAGTTATTTGTTTGAGGAATACCTGAATCAACAAAATGAAATCTATGATAATCAGTTGGACAAAGTCTTAATACAAGACATACTCCACCTTCATATTCTTTTGCAACTTCTGAATCTCCTAAAAGTTCTGATAAACTGTAGTGTATTGATTTTACTTGAACAAGATTATTCATAGAAATATTATTATAAGCAAATAATCTACCATCACCAGGAGAAATAAGAATATTAGGATTTTTATCAATAGGTCTAGCATCATTATGTAATTCTCTAATAAAGAAGTCATTGAAAGATGTAAAATCTGAAGAACTTTTTTTCGCTATATTCATATCAATATTAAAATCTTCTATAAAAGAATTTATTTTCTTTGTAGAATACTTTGTATCACAGTATTTTCCGTAAAGATGGGAAAATAATTTCTTTTTGATAAATAGTTCTGTAAAACTTTTACCTATAGGTGATTCATAACACCATTTCAAGTAGTTATCACCAGCTACTTTTTCTTCTTCGTAAGTTTTGTTCTGTCTATTAAAAACTTTTATCATAATTACCTCACATTAATATAATAAATATCTATTATCAATTTTAGGCTAATATAGGTTCAAAGTCTACTACTTATAGTTTTATAATAATTGTAATGATATAATAAATTTAAAATATAACACAATAATTTCAATAAATGGGGGTAACTGATGAGTAAACGAAAAAAAGATGTATTAAAAGCAGCATCAATAGTTTTCGCTAAATATGGATATAGAGGGGCAACAATGGATGAGATAGCGTTAGAAGCTGGTGTAGTAAAAGGGACTTTATATTATAATTTTAAAAATAAAGAAGAGATTTTTAATGAGATAATAGAAAGTGGAATAAGTCATTTAAGAGAAGATGTTGAGCAGGTAAGAAAATTAAATATAGATATAGATAAAAAATTAAAGAAGATAATAAAGATTCAATTGGAATTCTTTTATGAGAATAAGGAATTCTTTAAAGTTATTTTAGGTGAGATATGGGGAGAAGAATCACGACAAATAAAGTTAAGAGAGTCGACAAGAAATTATATACATGATATTAAAGAAATCTTAGAAGAAGCAGCGAAGAAAGGAATTATAGAAAATAGAGATTCGGTGTTATTAGCACATGCATATTTTTCTTCAATAACATCAAGTGCGTTATATAACTTAATTGAAGGGAAAGAAGATAAAGAGGAAACTATAGAAATGATATTTGAGTTTACATTAAGAGGACTTAATTATAGTAAAAAGAGTTAATAGGATTAAACTATTAACTAATAATTATCTGAAAATTAATAATTTAATAACGATATATGTTAAACTATTACTGGTAAGTTTTATGTAGGAAGAAAGAAAATATTTTTGTAACATAAATATAGGGAGGTACTTATATAATGAAAAACGTTGTTATTAACGGGGAATCATACCAAGTAGAAGATGGAATTACGATTCTTGAGGCAGCGAGAAAAAATGGGATAGATATTCCTACTTTATGCTATTTAAAAGAATGTAGCAATGTAGGTAAATGCGGCGTTTGCGCAGTTGAAGTTGAAGGGAAAAATAATTTGTCATTGGCATGTTTAACAAAAGTTGAAGAAGGCATGGTTATAAGGACTGATACTGATAATGTTAAGGGAAGAATAAAAACAAGAATATCGACAATACTTAATAAACATGAATTCAAATGTGGTACATGTTCAAGAAAAGAAAATTGCGAGCTATTAAAACTTGTTATAAAGTCAAAAGGAAAAGCTACAACTCCGTTTCTTCCCAAAGATAGAGAAGAATTTTTAGATGAAAGAAGTAAGTCAATTACAATAGATAGAACTAAGTGCGTATTATGTGGTAGATGCCAAGCAGCTTGTGCTACTAAAACAGGAACTGGTTCAATTAAAATAGCAAATGTTAATGGAACAAGAATGGTAACTACAGTAGATCAAAAGTGTTTTGATGACACTAATTGTTTACTATGTGGACAATGTGTTGCAGCATGTCCGGTTGGAGCTTTAAATGAAAAGAGCCATATGGATAGGGTTAAAGAAGCTTTAGCTGATTCAAATAAACATGTTATAGCTGCTATGGCACCAGCAGTAAGAACTGCTATGGGTGAATTGTTTAGAATGGGATATGGACAAGATGTAACAGGAAAAGTATATGCAGCATTAAGACAATTAGGATTTGATAAGATATTCGATATTAACTTTGGTGCTGATATGACAATTATGGAAGAAGCAACAGAGCTTATTGAAAGAATTAAAAATAATGGACCATTTCCAATGTTTACTTCATGTTGTCCAGGATGGGTAAGACAAGTTGAAAATTATTATCCAGAATTACTAGATAATCTATCTTCAGCTAAGTCGCCACAACAAATATTTGGTACAGCAAGTAAGACATATTATCCTCATATTTCAGATATAGATCCTGCAAAGGTTTTTACAGTTACAATAATGCCTTGTACTGCTAAGAAGTTTGAAGCGGACAGGGATGAAATGGAAGTTGACGGTTTAAGACAAATAGATGCTGTTTTAACAACAAGAGAATTAGCTAAATTTATAAAAGATTCTAAAATCCAATTTGCTAAGTTAGAAGATGAAGAAGCAGATCCAGCTATGGGTGAATATACTGGTGCTGGAGTTATCTTCGGAGCAACAGGTGGAGTTATGGAAGCAGCTATAAGAACTGCTAAAGAATTTGTAGAGAAAAAAGAATTAGATAAAGTTGATTATACTGAAGTTAGAGGCTTAGAAGGCATTAAAGAAGCTACTGTTAAAGTTGGAGATATTGATGTTAATGTAGCTGTTGTAAATGGTGCTAAGAATTTAACTAAGTTTATGGAAAGTGGAACTATGGACAAGTATCATTTTGTTGAAGTTATGGCTTGCCCAGGTGGATGTGTTAATGGAGGTGGACAACCTCATGTGAATAATTTAGATATAGAAAAAATTGATGTTAAAGCAGTAAGAGCATCTGTTTTATACAATCAAGATAAGAATGCATCTATAAGAAAATCGCATGAAAATCCAGCAATAAAGAAGATGTATGAAGTATATATGGGTAAACCAGGGCATGGAAAAGCTCATGAATTATTGCACTTTAAATATAAAAAGTAATAAATTAATAATAGTATAGATAAGTAAAAAGAAAAATGTAGTGCCGCAAAAGAACCGAAAAGCAAAATAATTAAATTCTATTTTAATAGGAAATTATTTTGCTTTTCGGTTCTTTTGCATGGCTTACAAAGTGGCTTCCTGCGCTGAAAAGCGTGGCGTCAGCCACTTTGTTCTTTATAAAAATTATTTGTTATTTTTGCTGAATTCTATATATTCATCGAAAGTCATAGTTCTATCAACGATAGATCCATCATCTTTGATATCGATGATTCTGTTAGCTATAGTTTGAACGAATTGGTGGTCATGTGAAGCAAAGATTATATTGCTGTTGAAGTCCTTTAATCCGTTATTTACAGCTGTAATAGATTCTAAGTCAAGGTGGTTAGTTGGTTGATCTAACATTAATACATTCGCATTTGAAAGCATCATCTTAGATAACATACATCTAACTTTTTCTCCACCTGATAATACGTTAGCTTCTTTTAAAGCTTCTTCTCCAGAGAATAACATTCTACCTAAGAATCCTCTTATGTAGCTTTCTGATTTTTCATCAGAGTATTGTCTTAACCAGTCTACTAATGAAAGATTACAGTCATTGAAGTATTCTGAGTTATCATTTGGGAAGTAAGAAGTAGTGATTGTTACACCCCACTTGTATTCCCCTTCATCTGGTTCCATCTCACCAGCTAATATTTTGAATAATGTAGTAACGGCTATTTCGTTACCTACTAAAGCTATCTTATCATTCTTATTTACTAAGAAATCTACATTATCTAATACTTTAACACCATCAATTGTCTTTGAAAGTCCTTTAACAGTTAAAATATCATTACCAACTTCTCTTTCAGGTTTAAATCCAACGAATGGATATCTTCTGCTTGATGGTTCGATATCATCTAAAGTGATTTTATCTAATAACTTCTTACGAGATGTTGCTTGTTTAGACTTAGAAGCGTTAGCACTAAATCTAGCAATAAAGTCTTGAAGTTCTTTAATTTTTTCTTCTTTCTTCTTGTTTTGATCTTTTGACATTTGAAGAGCTAATTGGCTTGATTCATACCAGAAATCATAGTTACCAACATATAGCTTAATCTTACCAAAGTCAACGTCAGCCATTTGAGTACAAACTGTATTTAAGAAGTGTCTATCGTGGGATACAACTATTACAGTTCCTTCAAAGTTTAATAAGAAGTCTTCTAACCAGTTAACTGATTGTAAATCTAAGTGGTTAGTAGGCTCGTCTAGAACTAGGATCCCTGGGTTACCGAATAATGCTTGAGCTAAAAGAACTTTTACCTTTTCAGCACCAGTAAGTTCTGAAACTTTTTTGTAGTGAGATTCAGTTCCGATTCCTAAACCTTGTAATAAAGATGATGCTTCAGATTCTGCTTCCCATCCGTTAAGGTCAGCAAATTCACCTTCTAATTCAGAAGCTCTGATTCCGTCTTCATCAGAAAAATCTTCTTTAGCGTAAAGAGCATCTTTTTCTTTCATTATTTGATATAATCTTTCATTACCCATGATTACAGTTTCAAGAACTTCGAAGTCATCATATTTATAATGATCCTGCTTTAATACTGACATTCTAGTGTTTGGAGCTATAGAAACTTCTCCAGTGTTAGGTTCTACTTCACCAGATAATATTTTTAAAAATGTACTTTTACCAGCACCGTTAGCACCGATAACACCGTAACAGTTACCTGCAGTGAATTTTAAATTTACGTCTTCAAATAATTTACGTCCGCCATATCTTAAACTAACATTTGATACAGTTATCAATTATTTCAACCTCATTTCATTTATTATTCATTTCGTTATTATAACATATAAAATGTAGTTTAAGAACTAGAATAGTATTTAAAAAAAGCTAGATTATTAACTTACTTGTAAAAAAAGTAATTATAATGTAAAAATAAAAGTTATAATTAATATATAAAAGAGTTATTAGAGGTGATAGAAGTGAAAATGCAAAAAACAAATGCAATGAGATTTTTAGATAGAAACAAAATTTCATATAAGACCTATGAATATGAATGTAAGGATGGAAAAATAGATGGATTAGCTGTAGCAGAAAAGCTCAACCAAAATCCGGAGATGGTTTTTAAAACATTAGTTACACAAGGAACATCGAGAGAATTCTATGTTTTTGTATTGCCAGTAGCTGAAGAACTTGATTTAAAGAAAGCAGCAAAGGCAGCAGGAGAAAAGAAAGTTGAAATGATTCATGTTAAAGATATTAATAAACATACAGGGTACATAAGAGGTGGATGTTCACCATTAGCTATGAAAAAATTATTTAAAACATTTTTTCATGAAACAGCAAAAGATTTTGAAACAATAATATTCAGCGGAGGTAAGATTGGAACTCAAATAGAAGCAAACGCTGAAGAAGTTGCAAAGTCTATAAAAGCTGAGTTTAAAGATTTAATAATGACAAAATAAAAGGTATGCAGGAGACTGCATACCTTTTATAATACATAGAAAAATACACATAAGTAGTGACATAGAGTACCTAGCATTATAAATATATGAAATATTTCATGAGTTCCAAAAAGTCCTATTTTAATTTTATCTTTTTTAAGAGCATATATTACTCCACCAATGGTGTATAGAACTCCACCGAAGATAAGAAGGAATATGCCAGTTGGGGCTAATACTTTTGATAAAGGATATATTGCAAAAATTGCAAACCATCCAAGACCTATATAAATAGTACTGCTTAGCCAACGAGGACAAGTAACCCAGCAAAATTTAAATATAATACCTATTATTCCACAAGTTAAAACAGCAGCAAATAATGAATGTCCTAATGAATTTTGTAATGTTATTAAACATAGTGGTGCATAAGAACCAGCTATAAGAACAAAAATCATGGAATGATCTATTTTTTTAAATATTTTAATAACTGAATCTTCAGATATAATTGAGTGATATGTAGCTGAAGCACTATAAAGTAAAATCATGCTTATACCAAAACTTAAGATTGCAATATAGTCTATTAAAGAACCTTCAATGAAGGATACTTTTATTATTAAAGCAATTAATCCAATAAGAGATAAAACTGCTCCTATAAGATGAGTTAAACTATTTACAGGTTCACGTAAGTATTTTGACATTTTGTATACACCTCCATAAAACGATATGTAGTTATAAAAACTACTTTAAATTATACTAACATTATGATATTTAGATATTTAAATGTCAAAGCTATTTATTTAGGGAAAAACAAGTTTGTAGTTAAACTTTTTAGTATTTTCTTGAAATATCTCTATCATACTATTAATATTATATATGTACAAAACAATAAATAGTTTTAGTAACTACATATAGAGGTGTTCGGATGAAAACAAGAGAAGTACTAAATTTTGTAGATGAATTAGAAATAGATAATAAGATTCAACTTAAAGATATACCAGATTTAGATTTATATATGGATCAGGTCATTCAATTGTTTGAAGGAAATTTATCATCTTTAAAAAGAGATGTTAATGATAAAGTTTTAACTAAAACAATGATTAATAATTACGCAAAAGCAAAATTGTTAATGTCGATAAAAAATAAAAAGTATAGTAAAGAGCATTTAATATTAATGAGCCTAATTTATGATTTTAAAGGAATATTATCTATCAGTGATATAAAGACTATACTAGATCCTATTGTTAAGAAGTTTGAAGAAGGAGAAGAATATGATTTAAGAGGTTTGTATAGCAAGTATCTTGAGATAAATAAGCAAGATGGAGATGAATTTAGAAAGTTCTTTAATCAAGAAGTAGGAAAGATAAAGAGTGAAGATATAAGTTATGAAGAAAAGTTCTTATTGATTTCTTCAATGATTTCAATGAGTAATATGTATAGAAGAATGAGCGAAAAGTTAATAGATGAACTTTTGGGGGAGGAAGTCAAAAATGAAAAATCAAAATGATTTAAAGAAGATGTTATATAGTATTGATGGAAAGGGATATAAGTCATACAAATCTTTAGAAGGACAATATGATTTCAATAAATATGTATTATCTATAGATCATGTTCAAGGAGATCCTTTTGCAGCACCATCAAAGGTAAGAATTATAATTAATCAAAAGGTGGCTCAAATTCCTGGAGAGCTATTTAATGAAGATTATAAAAGAATAGCAGTTCAAGACTTTTTAACAAGACTATTTTTCAAGAACATTAATATTTATGGAAAGAGAGTCTTTGGTTCAGGGAAAAGTGGACTTATATCTATAAGCAGATGTCCTCAAGAAATATTAGATAGAACATCAGTTATACTTAATGAAAAAGAGCTTGAAGTAAGAATAGAAGTTGGTTTTCCTGCAAGAGGAAGAAGTGTTTTAGCAAGAGAGTTAGAGAAGATATTATACGATTTCTTACCTCAGATTATAGACAACTCAATTATATATAAAAACATTAACTCTAAGAAGTTAGTAAATAGAGTTAAGCTAGTTGAAGATCAAACATATATAAGAAGACAGCTTAAGGAAAAAGGATTAGTTGCTTTTGTAGCAAATGAATCTGTACTTCCAAGAGAAAGTGGAGTATCAACAAAACCTTTAAAGGATGGTAAGAAGTTTATTTCACCAAAGAGCATGGAAGTAAGTTTTGAAACTCCTAATAGAGGGCTGATAAAAGGAATGGGGATTAAAGAAGGTATTAGTATAATTGTAGGTGGAGGATATCATGGAAAATCTACATTATTAAGAGCTTTAGAATTAGGAGTATATAACCATATTGAAGGTGATGGAAGAGAGTTTGTTATAACTGATGATACTGCTTTAAAAGTTAGAGCTGAAGATGGAAGAGTTATTCATAAGAATGATATTTCTTTATTTATAAATAATCTGCCTAATGGTAAGGATACTAAGGTGTTTAGTAGTGAAAATGCTAGCGGAAGTACTTCACAAGCGGCTAATATAGTAGAAGGAATTGAAAGTGGAACTAAGTTATTCTTAATAGATGAAGATACATCAGCAACTAACTTCATGATAAGAGATGATGTAATGCAGAGACTAGTTGCTAAGGAAAAGGAACCTATAACTCCATTTATTGAAGTTGTTAAGGGGCTTTATGAGGAAAAGAAAATCTCTACTATAATTGTAGTAGGAAGTTCAGGAGATTATTTTGATATAGCTGATACTGTTATACAGATGGATTCTTATGAACCAAAGGATGTTACTGAAAAGGCTAAGAGTTTAAGTAGTGGAAAGATACTTGAAAGAATAAATAGTAATGATTTAGACATTGCAGTTAATTTTAAAAGAAGTATTAAAAAAGGAAGCATTGAAAGAGGTCCTAAGGGAATTAAGATAAAGACTTTAGGAATTGATGGACTTGATATAAATAAGGAAAAGATTGATTTAAGAGCTGTAGAACAGATTGTTGATAGCGAACAGGTTACAGCAATAGGTCATATAATGAAGTTTGCTGAGGAAAAGGTAGTAAATAATTCTATGACATTAGAAGAAGTTGCTGATAAAGTTATTGAATATATGAATAAGAATGGATTAATTGCAGTAGGTAATAGCGGAAATTTAGCTATGCCAAGAAAGCAGGAAATTATGGCTGCATTTAATAGATATAGAAAGTTAAAAGTTTAGTCTAAGTATCCTTTTAATATTTAAAAAAGTTTACAAAATTATGGAAATAAACTTGCTTATATGGTAAAATATACAATAAATTAAACTATATAAGAGGAGAAAATGATATGGGGATTATTAGGGGGAATAAGAAAAAAATTATAAGTGTTGCATTAGTACTTATATTTACTGTATGTGGATTTACTTTATACTTTTTAAATGGTAATAAATCAGAAAGAGTAGCTGCAAATATGAAGAGTGAAGAAGCAGATCAAATTACTGAAGGAACAGATACAAAGAATATTATTAAAGATAATGAGCAAGAAAAGGCAGCTGAGGAAAATCAGCAGGCTAAAGTAAATGAAGTTAGTAATGTAAAGGTAGAGGAGAAGAAGGAAGAAGCTAAAGATAATGTTCAGAAATCAGAGAAGCCTAACGAAACTCCAAAAAATAATAAAAATCAACAAACTCAAAAAGAACCAAGCAAACCTGCAGTTCAATCTCAAAAGCCAGCGAATAAGGTTACTACATATACAAGCAAAGGATTGGGAATATCTTTTGATTTTCCTGGTAATTGGAATGGTAAATATGTAATCAAAGATAATGGAGACGAACTATTTGTCTATATGAAGCATAGCAGAAATAATGAAGGATTAGGTTTATTATTTAAAATAACAAGCCATGTAGAAGATGCTGAACACATGGATACAATCTATGGAATAAGTAAAGAACAAACTATAAATGGTAAAAAGCTTGCGATAGGTGGACCAACAGATTATAGAATGATAGAAAATGATCCGCTTGAGAAACAATATAGAGAAATGTCATCTCAACGTAACGAGGTTTTAAGAACATTAAGATAGAAAAAAAGGCTGACTTAATTTTTGCAAGTCAGCCTTTTTCTATATTTTAAAATATTAAATTAGCTACAAGAACAATGAATGGTAAAGTAATCAGAGTTCTTTCTAAGAATATTATTATTAAATCTTTTAGATTTACAGGAATTTTTGATCCTACTAATAATCCTCCAACTTCGGACATGTAGATTAGCTGAGTTACTGATAAACATGCAATTATAAATCTAGTCATTTCACTTTGAATACTGGCAGCTAAAACTGAAGGAATAAACATATCAGCAAAACCAACAATAATTGATTGAGAAGCTTGAGCTGCTTCAGGAACTTGTAATAAGTTTAGAAGTGGTATAAATGGAGTTCCAAGCCATTGGAATATGCTTGTGTATTCTGCAAGCATAAGGGCAAGTCCGCCCATAGACATTACTATTGGAAGAACGCCTATCCACATATCTAGGATGTTCTTAAATCCATCAACTAATATAGATTTCAAGTTATAATTAGCTTCAGCTCTCTTTATAGCATTTTCTATTCCCCAGGAAAACGCTGTATATCCTTCTGGGATTGCATCACTATTTTTTTTCATTTCAGTATTATCAATATATGTATTAGGTTTTTGCTTTAATGGATATATTCTAGGTAATATAACTGCTGCTAATATACCTGCTGCTGTAACAGTTAGGTAGAATGGAACAAACATATGAGCTAATCCAACTTGACTAATAACCATTAAACAAAATGTTATAGATACAGCTGAAAAAGTAGTACCTACAATAGCTGCTTCTTTTTTCGTATAAAAACCTTCTTCGTATTGTCTGCTTGTTAAAAGAATTCCTATAGTACCATCACCAAGCCATGAAGTGATACAATCTATTGATGATCTTCCAGGTAAATTAAATAATGGTCTCATTACTTTAGTAAGTAGTGAGCCTACAAATTCTAGTAAACCATGGTTAAGAAGAAGAGGTAAAAATAATCCTGCAAATAAGAATACTGATACTAGTAAAGGAATTAAGCTGTATAAAACAGTACCTCCTGTAGAATCAGCCCAAATAAATTCAGGACCAATCTTAAAATAAGTAAGAATAATTAAAATCATTCCAAGAATTCTTCCTAAAAGCCATATAGGCGTTACATTAAATAAAGAATTTATAAATTTATTTTCTGTTTTAAATATCTTAATTAGAATACCTCCCATAGCAGAAATTGAAACTATGATAACTGCTGCTAATGGTAGAACATCTGATAATTTAGTTACTACGTAGTTTGATAAAAATGCAATTGGTATAGTAAAATTACCATCTATCTTTATTGGAGTCATAAATAAGAATATTCCTATGATAGATGGTATTATGAATTTAAAAAATGATGAAGTACTATATTTATTGCTTGAATTTTTATTCATAAAACTATCCTCCTATTTAATAAATATGCAAGATTAATTTTAATACAGAATAATTAAAAAAGATAGTATTATTTTCTCGTTTTTATAAAAAATAATGTCAAAATAAAAAATAAAAAGTAAAAAGTAATATGTAAAAAATAATAATAAAGTATAATCTATAATAAGGAAAAAATATTTAGCAGAGGAGTAAAAGGTATGATAAAAATAATAGCATCAGACATGGATGGAACATTACTAAACAGTGATCATAAGATAAGTGATGAAAACTTAAAAGCAATTAGAGAAGCTCAAGAGAAAGGAATCCATTTTGCCATTGCAACAGGTAGAGATTATTTAGATGTAGAACCAGTTTTAAAAGAACATAACTTAAAATGTGAATGTATAGTTTCTAATGGAGCAGAATATAGGGATAGTGATGGAAAGATTATAGAAGCTATAAATATAGATAAAAATTCCTTAAGACAAATATTGAAAATAATGAATGATTTCAATATTAAAGCAGAATTATTCACAAATGATGGAATATATACTCCAAATACAAGAGAAGAAGCATTAAAAGGAACAGCATATATGATTCAAACTTTTAATGGAATAGAATCTTTTGAAAAGTGTTTAGAGTATGCTGAAAATGATGGAAGATTCACTAGATTAAAATATATAGAAGACTTTGAAAAGTTTTTTGAAGGACCTATAGAAGTTAGAAAGATATTTGCCTTTTATAGCGATATAGAAGCTCTTAACAATGCAAGAACTGAAATAGAAAAAATAAGTGGACTAGCAGTATCTTCTTCATTTATAGATAATATAGAAATTACTAATGAGAATGCTCAAAAAGGTATTATTTTAGCAAAGGTAGCTAAAAAGATGGGTATAGCTAAAGAAGAAGTTATGATTATGGGAGATAGCTTTAATGACTATTCTATGTTTACTGAATTCATAGAAACAGTAGCTATGGAAAATGCAATCCCTGAAGTTAAAGAAATAGCTAAGTACATAACAGATACTAATAATAATGATGGTGTAGCCAAGGCAATTAGAAAAGTATTAGCTTAATGACTCTATAACTCTAAGACTCTAAAGTTCTATGATTCTTTAGAGTCTTAGAGTTTTTTTATTTTTCATAGTGAATTATTTTTCATAGTATGTAAAAACTAAAAGTAGTTGAAGGAGAGAGATACTATGAAAAAAAAGAATGTGATTTATAATTTAGTTATAGCTAATCTTACAGTATTATTCTTACTATTATTAAAAAGATTCACAATACTAAAAGAGTTCATAAATGTATTAGTACTAGTAATAATAACACCCATATTATTTGGTGTTTTTTTATTTTATATATTAAAACCATTAAATAATATTTTTATAAAAAAGGGACTTAAAAAATCAAGAGCTTCATTACTTACATTAGTCATATTAGCTTTTGCAGTTTGTGGAATAGTTAGATACTTTGGAACATATCTTTTAACTCAAATACTACAGTTAAAGGAAATGGTTTGGGCTATTATATTTAGTGATGAATTTACAAATATGATTGGTTCTTATGCAGAAGATGAGACAGTAACAGGGGTTATTGGAAATGTGGCAAATCAAGTTATGTCATATTTAAATGTACTTATGTTAAATGCAAAGAATATATTTGATTTAGGAATGATGATTTTTTCTGATTTTCTATTAGTTATACTTATAACATTTTTTCTTCTTAAAGATGGAGAAAAGTTCAAACCTATAGTATTAAAGTTTGTTCCATTAAAATATAAGGAGCTTGTAGATAATATACTAAGTAAGAGTGATGATATACTTTCTACATATGTAATAGGTCAGGCAACAGTAGCTTTATCTTTAGCTGTTATGGTTTTTATAGGATATAAAATTATAAGAATGCCTAGTGCAATACTTTTAGCATCTATAACATTTATACTTGCATTCATTCCTTTTATAGGATTTTTTATCTCTATGATAATTCCATATATTATAGCAATAATTGTAGGGCCACAAATGATTTTGAAACTATCTATATTAGTTTTAATTGCACAAACTTTGAAAGGAAGAGTTGTTGTTCCTTTTATTATGGGAAAAGCAATGAAGATACATCCTATAACAGATATATTTTTGGTAGTAGGAGCAGCAGCTATAGGAGGACCATTACTTGCGTTTTGTATTGTTCCTATATATTCGATATTAAAGTTTACATTTCAAAAGTTGAAGGAGAATAATATGCTATCCTTTCTAAGTAAAGTTGATAATAGCAATAAGGTATAGTAATATGAAATATAAGAAATAACAGAAGTTAAGGGGTTGTAGAAATGGACTTACGTCAAAAAATTACAGAAGCAAAGAAGATAGTTGTTAAGGTAGGATCGTCAACTCTAACATATGAAAATGGGAATGTAAACCTAGGAAGAATAGAAAAATTAACAAGAGTAATATCTGATTTACAAAACTCAGGGAAACAAATTGTTTTAGTTTCATCAGGAGCGGTTGCCGTTGGAGTAAATAAATTAAAGTTAAAAAAGAAACCAGATACTATAAGAGAAAAGCAGGCAGTTGCATCTGTTGGGCAATGTGAACTTATGCATGTATATAGTAAGTTTTTTGGAGAATACAGTCATATAGTTGGTCAGGTATTATTAACAAGAGATGTGGTTGAAGATGACCATATAAGAGAAAATGTTATTAATACATTTGAAACATTAATGGAAAATGGAATAATACCAATAGTAAATGAAAATGATACGGTATCAATTGATGAAATTGAGAATATAGTTAAGTTTGGTGATAATGATAACTTATCAGCTATAGTTGCAAAGTTATGTAAAGCTGATTTATTGGTTATTTTATCAGATATAGATGGATTTTATGATGGTGATCCAAGAACAAATAAATCTGCAAAAATGTTAAGTGTAGTTGAAGGAGTAACTAAAGAATTAGAAGAGTGTGCAGGCGGTGCAGGAAGCAGTGTAGGAACTGGTGGAATGATAACTAAGCTTGAAGCAGCTAAATGTGTAGCAAAGGCTGGAATAGATATGGTTCTAACTAATGGAGAAAATCCTAAAGTTTTAGTTGATATATTAAATGGAGAAGATGTTGGAACTTTATTTATAGGTAAAAAATAATATTGGGGGCGAATGATTTGAGCGAATTAATTAAAAAAGGGCAAAAGGCAAAAGCAGCATCTTATGAATTGATGAATGCTGGAACAGTAAAGAAAAATGAAGCATTAGAATTAATGGCACAAAAGTTAATAGCTTATAAGGAAGAAATTATTAAAGAAAATAAGAAAGACCTTGAAAGAGCTATGGAAAAAGGTACATCAAAGGCAATGCTTGATAGACTTTCTTTGGATGAAGGAAGAATTGAAGGCATGGCAAACGGTCTTAGAAAGGTAGCAGCTTTAGATGATCCAGTTGGAGAAGTAACAGGAATGTGGAATAGACCAAATGGATTACAAATAGGTAAGCAGAGAGTTCCGCTTGGGGTTATTGGAATTATATATGAAGCTAGACCTAATGTAACTTCTGATGCAGCAGGACTTTGTTTAAAATCAGGTAATGTTGTTATTTTAAGAGGTGGAAGTGAAGCTATTAATTCTAATATAGCAGTTGTAAAAGCTTTAAGTGAAGGAATTAAAGAAGCAGGACTTCCAGCTGAATGTGTGCAGCTTGTTGAAGATACAAGTAGAGAAGTTGCATCTCAAATGATGAGATTAAATGATTATATTGATGTTCTTATTCCAAGAGGAGGAGCAGGACTTATTCAAGCAGTTGTTCAAAATTCAACAGTTCCAGTAATAGAAACAGGAACAGGTAACTGTCACGTTTATGTTGATAGTGAAGCTGATTTAGAAATGGCTAAGAATATAGTTATAAATGCTAAAACAAGCAGACCAGCAGTATGTAATGCAGAAGAAAAATTATTAGTTAATGCAGCAGTTGCTGAGGAATTTATACCAGTTATAGTTAAAGCCTTAAGAGAAAAGAATGTTGAAATCAGAGGCGATGAAAGAACTATGAAGATAGTTGCTGATATAAATGAAGCAACTGAAGAAGATTGGGGTAAAGAATATACTGATTACATAATTAGTATAAAGATAGTTAATACTCTTGAAGAAGCTATCAACCATATTAATAAATATGGGACAGGTCATTCAGAAGCGATAGTTACAAAGAATTATAATAATTCAAGAACTTTCTTACAAAAGGTAGATGCAGCAGCTGTTTATGTTAATGCATCTACTAGATTTACTGATGGAGAAGAGTTCGGATTTGGAGCAGAAATAGGAATAAGTACTCAAAAGCTACATGCAAGAGGACCTATGGGACTTAATGAACTTACTACTAATAAGTATATAATTTATGGTAATGGACAAATAAGATAAATAAAAAATGGGTTATATCAAAAGGAGATATTTTATCCAAGAGATGTTCTGATACAAAAAAGATAAAATGAAGAGGCTTATAGCAAAGTTTTTAACCTGCGCAAGGCAGATCAGTGGGTTAAAAATTTTCTATAAGCCTCTTTAAATTTTACTAGAACATATTGGGGGGAATACTTTTGATATAACCCTTTTTCAAAAATATAGTGTAATAAAAATTCATAAAACCAATAATATGTAAATAAATTTTGAGGAAGAACGATAAATAAATAGTAGTATTATTTTAACAGTTAAGTTATTTAAAGGGGGCAAAAATGAGAGTAGGACATAATTTATCAGCACTTAATACAACAAGATTATTGAATGCTAATACTAGAAAACAATCAGCTATAGCTGAAAAGTTATCTTCAGGATTTAGAATCAATAGGGCTGGAGATAATGCAGCAGGACTTAGTATAAGTGAAAAGATGAGGGCGCAGATAAGGGGATTAAATCAATCATCTAGAAATGCACAAGATGGAATATCTTTAATAGAAACAGCAGATGGAGCTTTAGATGAAATTCATAATATAGTACAGAGAATGAGAGAACTTTCGGTTCAAGCTGCTAATGGGACAAGTACTGAAGAAGATAAGAAAATGATTCAGACAGAAATTGATGAATTAACTAAAGAGGTAAATCGTATATCAAATGATACTGAATTCAATGATATAAAACTTTTAAATGGGAATTTAGCAGAGGATGTAAGTAGCTATATTTCATTGAATGAACTACTAGAAAGTAAATCTAATGGACTTAATATTGTATATACAGATAATGAGTATAGAACTGAACAGTCAGCAGTTGGAGCAGCTACTAATGGAAATGTTAAATATGATAACTTGAAGGAAATATTGAAAAAAGAAATAGTTCCTCAAGCTATAAGTAAAATAATAAGAACTTTTTCACCAGCTTTTGATTATTTATCATCATCGACAGTAGGTATAGGATTAAAGTTAGAAGAGAGTAATAGTAGAGCATTAGCTTCAGTAAGTTCGCGCAGAAGATGGGGAGGAGATATGTACTTTACTAATTACACATTAACAGTAAATACTAAAAATTTATTAGATTCTTCAGGTAATATTACAGCTAGCAAGAGGAAAGAATTAGAGGCTATTGTTGCCCATGAGTTCGTACATGGAGTTATGGATGAAGCATTAACTTGTGGGATGGCTGGTGTAGCAAATGAAGTTCAGAATAATAATAACAAGTTTCCATTATGGTTTGTAGAAGGAATGGCACAAACAGCATCAGGAGGATATGCAAATTTTAATGATTTTGTTAATTATGGTTTGGGAATAAGTTCTGATACATCTGTAGAAGATATTTCGAGAATTGTAAGGGGTCAATATAGATTGAGTAATTCAGAAAGTGATGGTACAGGACGTTCATCATATGGTGTTGGATATTTAGCTTGTATGTATTTAGGATATTTGGCTAATGGAGCTTCTGATATATCAGAACAGAGTATTCGTACTGGACTTAGTAATATATTAAAAGAGATGGTTGGAGGAAAGGATTTAAGTACAGTTATAAAAGAAAAAACTAATAATGGATATACTAGTTTAAGCGATTTTCAAAATAAATTTGGAGATACTCATTCCTGTAGTTTCATTAAAGAATTAACTATAAGAGTTGGAGAAGGAAATGGTAGTTTAGTTGCTGGAAATTATAATACAGATGATATACTGCCAGATGAAGAAATTCCAATGACTCTATTTGATTTAAATACAAATAATGAGACAGTTAAAAATTTATATCCTAGCGATGTTAAGATGCTTTCTGGAGGTGGGGCATCTATCAGTGGCCCTGAACCAATAGCAGGTTATAAAGATAGTGTGGGAGGTTCTCAAAGTGGAGGTACAGTAGACCCACCACCAACTTCAGGCTCAGGAGATGTAAATCCACCAATAGTAGATCCGCCAGTACAGCCAGGTAGTAGAATTGACTTATCTAATATTGGTTCAATAGATGGTATTGATTATAATAGTTCAAGTAATACATTAACAGTAACAAAGAATGGAGATTATACTTTATCTGGTGTAAATAGTACTGGAACTAAGGTAGTAGTTAGGAATGGTGTTCAAGCTAATATTACTTTAGATAATGCCAAAATTAATACAAGTTCTGGAGAAGGCATTAAATTAGAGAGAAATTCTAATGTTACATTAAAGGTTACAGGAGATAATACAATTACTGCAACAGAAGCAGGAAAAGCTGCTATAGGTGTAACAGAGGGTGCGACTTTAAATATTGAAGGAGACGGAAAGTTAACTGCAAAAGGCGCAAAGTTAGCTGCTTCAATAGGTGGTGGATTAGATGAATCAGCAGGAACTATTAATATAAAAAGTGGACAAGTAATTGCAGAATCTAATGAAAATGGTGGCGCTGGAATTGGCGGCGGTATGCGTGGTGCAGGAGGAAACATTAATATAACTGGTGGTACTATAACTGCAACAGGTGGAATTGGCGCTGCTGGAATTGGTGGTGGATTAGCTGGTGCAAGCGGAAATATTAAAATTGATGGTGAATCAGCAGTAGTAAATGCTAAAGGTGGTAGTGGTGCTGCGGAGAATATTGGTGCAGGTTCAGGAGCAAGTTCTAGCAATGTAGATATAAGTAAAGGTATTGTATCTGATGGAGTTAACTGGAGTGCGCATGGAAGTGTAGTAATAAAAACTACCATAAGAGTATCAGGTACATTTACTAGTCAAAGTGGAAGTACTATAACAATAGCTGATGGAGGAAATATAGGAGGAACTGGTTCTATAAATGTAGAAAGTGGCTCAACTATAAAAGTAGAAAGTGGAGGAGTTATAGATGCTGCTTCAACTATAAATAATAGAGGTAATATAGATAATAGAGGAAAAATAACAACTCCATGTAATTCTGATTCACAGCATAGAATAAAAAATTATATAAATAAAATATTTAATGATTTAGAAAGTCAACTTAGAATAAATATAGGTCAGACATTACAAGAAGTTTTAACAACTCCTACAATTCAAGTATTGAGTAATGGTGAGCGTAAGCAGTTAACTAGTAGTGAAGTGGAAATATTTGATTCAAATAATAGACGCATAAGTAATTTATCAGATGTTACTGTAAATAGAGGAGATAGATTCACATATAAAGTAAGTTTCAACTTAGATAAAAGTAGTAATGAGTACTTTGATGAAGATGGAGTAGTTGATAGCAGGTTACTACAACATAATTATAAGACAGTTTCACAAGGATATGACTATAGTAATCTATTAGATACAGTTATAAGTAATGGAGGAAAAACAATTACTTATACTTATGCATTAAAAGCTAATGATTCAGAAAGTAGTTCAAGTGGAACAGTAGAGAAGGGAAATCTTAATTTACAGATTGGAGCAAACTTTAATCAATTACTTGGAATTAATATAGAGGGAATGAGCACAAGTGACTTAGGTTTAGATACTATATCAGTAGCTACAGCAGAAAATGCAAGTAAAGCTATTGATTCTTGTGATGAGGCTATAAAGAAAGTATCAACTACAAGGTCTAAATTAGGAGCATATCAAAATCGTTTAGAGCATACTATTGCTAATTTAGATAATAGTGAAGAAAACTTACAACAATCAGAAAGTAGAATAAGAGATTTAGATATGGCTAAGGGTATGGCTGAATATTCTAAGTATCAAATTTTAACTCAAGTTGACCAAGCTATTTTAAGTCAAGCTAATCAAATGGCGAATAGTGTTCTAAATTTATTAAGAGCTTAATTTGTTGAAAATTAAGGGAGATAGGATTTAAAGGTTCTATCTTCCTTATTTTTATACACAATAATAACAATAGTTACATATAAATAGTATTAACTAAGGTTCTGAGTCAAAAGAAAATCAAAAATAAGAGAAACGAGGGAAGAAGAGAAATGAAACTTAAGGAGGCTGAGATATCTTCAATAGTAAAAGTGGTAAGCATAGATGCTAAAGGAGAATTAAGAAGGCGTTTTTTCGATTTAGGAATAATAGAGGGTACTGTAATAGAAGTTTTGTATAGGAGTCCTTTTGGTGATCCAACAGCATATTTAATACGAGGTGCTGTTATTGCGATGAGGAAAGAAGAGAGTGAAATGATTAATGTAGCAATTTTAGATTGTTAGGAGGAATCAATGGGACTAACTAAGAATTCTACAGGATTAAAGCTTGTATCATCAGAAAAGGTAGAAGAGAAAAAATATGCTGATTATGAAATTGGTTTGGCAGGCAATCCGAATGTAGGTAAAAGTACAGTATTTAATGCTCTTACTGGAATGAATCAGCATACAGGAAATTGGCCAGGAAAGACAGTAGCAAATGCTGAAGGACATTATCAATATAAAGATAAGACTATAAAGATTGTAGATCTTCCAGGAACATATTCTTTATTATCAAATTCAGAAGAAGAAGAAATTGCTAGGAATTATATATGCTTTAATGAGCCTGACTTAATTGTAGTAGTAGCTGATGCAACATCTTTAGAAAGAAATTTGAACTTATTTTTTCAAATATCAGAGATAACAGATAAGATTATATTATGTATAAATTTAATTGATGAAGCTGAAAAGAAAGATATAAGTATAAATAAAGATGTTTTAGAGAGGGAGATTAATGACTGCATAGTATTAACAGCAGCTAGAGAAGAGAGAGGGATAGATGAATTAAAAGAAAAGATTTATTCAGTATTACAAAGTAGAAGGAAAAGTATTAAAGCTAGAGTTGAATATGATAGCGAGGTTGAAAGTAGAATAAAGTTAGTTGAGAGCGTTATTGATGAAGAAATAGTAGTTGATAAAAGTAGATTAAGATGGATGGCATTAAGATTTTTAGAGGGTAATAGCAGTATAGAAGCAAGTATTAGCAGTTATTATGATATAGATGAAGAATGTTTAAATAGAATTCATAAAATAAGAGAAGAAAAAGATGTCAGTGATTCTATAATAAAAGCTTTAGTCGATAAGGCTGAGAATATTGCAGCTAAAGGTGTCGAATACAAAAAAGGATATGATAAAGCTAATAGAAAAATAGATAAGATACTTGTTTCAAAAATTACAGGAATTCCAATCATGATATTAATGTTACTTATAATTTTATGGATTACAATAACTTTAGCTAATTATCCATCTCAATTATTATCAAGCTTTTTTGGATGGCTTGAAATTTGGATTAGAAAAGCAGCTATTGCAATATCTCCTCCTAAAGTTGTTTCAGGAATATTAATAGATGGAATATATACTACAGTTACATGGATAGTTTCTGTTATGTTACCTCCTATGGCTATATTCTTCCCACTCTTTACACTGCTTGAAGACTTAGGTTATCTGCCAAGAATAGCTTTTAATTTAGACAAAGGATTTAAGAAATGCTGTTCTTGTGGTAAACAAGCCTTGACTATGTGTATGGGATTAGGGTGTAATGCAGCAGGAGTTGTTGGATGTAGAATTATAAATTCTCCAAGAGAACGTCTTATAGCCATATTAACTAATAATTTTATGCCATGTAATGGCCGTTTTCCAACTTTAATAACTATTTCATCTATTTTTATTGGAGGAGGAATATTAGGTGTTAATAGTGGAAATTTATTTTCAGCATTAGCAGTAACATTTGTAATTATTTTTGGAGTATTTATTACTTTAATTGTTTCCATGATATTATCTAAGACTGTTTTGAAAGGAATGCCATCAAGTTTTATATTAGAATTACCCCCTTATAGAAAACCTCAAATTTTAAAGGTTATAGTAAGATCTATATTAGATAGAACTTTATATGTTTTAGGAAGAGCAGTAGCTGTTGCTATCCCAGCGGGGGCAGTTATATGGATTTTTGCTAATATTTCAATAGGGGATGGGACGTTATTAAGTTTATGTGCAGACTTCTTAAATCCTTTTGCAACTGTTATAGGATTAGATGGGTATATATTAATGGCTTTTATTTTGGGACTACCAGCTAATGAAATTGTAATACCAATTATTATAATGAGCTATCTAAGAACTTCTACTATGATGGAAATGGACAGTCTTTTAGAATTAAAGAGTTTGTTAGTAGCTAATGGATGGACCACTCTTACAGCTATTAATATGATGATTTTATGTTTGCTACATTATCCATGCGCAACAACTCTTTTAACAATAAAGAAGGAAACTAATAGCATTAAATGGACAGCATTAGCTTTTGCTATTCCAACAGTGGCAGGAATAGTTGTATGTTTCTTAGTAACACAAGTATGGAGACTTTTTGCATAAATGAAAAGTATAGAATTATCACGCTTGGCTCAATATTTACATAGTCAGGCGTGATATAATTTAAGAAAAAAGCTAAGGGGTAGGTTAATGAATAATTTAGATAGATATACTTTAATAACAGGAGGAACTGAAGGAATAGGTTTAGAGATAGCAAAACTTTTTGCTGAGGATAAACATAATTTAATTATCGCGGCTAGAAATGAAGAAAAGTTGAAAGCTGTTAAGGAAAGTCTAGAAAATCAGTACAAAATTAATGTGGAAACTATAGCTGTTGACCTTTCAGTGGATAAGTCTTGTGAAAAAATATATAAATTTGTGGATGAAAAAAATTTCACTGTGGATAATTTAATAAATAATGCTGGAATAGGATGCTTTGGTTATTTTAATGAGCTTGATTCTGGTGAACAACAAAAGCTTATAAAACTTAATGTACTAGCACTAACTGATATAACTCATTATTTTCTTAATAAAATGATTGAAAATGGTGAAGGTGGAATATTAAATGTTGCTTCTACGGCTGCTTTTTCAGCAGGTCCTAAGATGAGTACTTATTATGCTTCAAAGGCTTTTGTGCTGTCATTAACAGAAGCTCTGCATGAAGAAGCAAAAGTACATGGAATAAAGGTGAGCTGTTTATGTCCAGGTGCTGTGAAGACTGGGTTTCAAAAGAAGTCTAATATAGTGAAAAATGAAAAAGCAGCTTCTCTTCTTATGAATCCAGAAGATGTTGCAAAAGCAGCTTATAAGGGATATAAAAAGGGAGATGCTATAATAATACCAGGAGCTAAAAATAAGTTCTTAGTATGGGCTAATAAGTTTATACCAAGAGCCTTAGCAAGAAAGATAGTTTTATCAGCTAATAAATAAATGGGGGAGATTACAATGGATAAAATTTTTAAAGGATACATACTGGCTACAGATATGGATGGGACTTTAATAGATAGTAACAGAGAAATATCGAAAGAAAATAGAGAAGCTATAAAGTATTTTATTGATAATGGCGGATTATTTACTTTAGCTACAGGAAGAATGGCTCAAGCTGTTAGAGAGTTTGTTGAAGATTTAAATGTTAACTGTCCTGTTATGTTACATAATGGAGCTAAGATATATGATTTTAAAGAACAAAAAGTTATAAAGGAACATTGTATTGAAGAGGAAAGAAAAGAAGCTATAAAGAGATTCTATGAAGATAATCATCATATAGGAATTGAAATTTTTGCAGATGAGATAGCTTATGTTTATAGAAAGTGTGAGTTTACTAAGAGATATGATAGACATAAGGATTATAAGGTTGTTTATGAACTTACAGATGAAGTTTGGGAAAAGCCTTGGGTAAAGGTTCTTCTTATTGGAGAAAAGGATGAGCTTGATGCTGCTGAAATAGATTTTAGAGAGAATTATGATAATGGAAATAATTCTTTTAGAAGTGGAACTAATTATCTTGATGTAGTTGCTAATGGAATTTCAAAAGGAAAATCTTTAAAAGAATTAGTGACAGTATTAAATATAGATGAAGAAAAGGTTATTGCTGTTGGAGATAATATGAATGATATAGAAATGATAGAGTATGCTAAGAACGGATTCTGTGTAGAAAATGGACTAGATATAGTTAAAGAGAAGGCTGAGTATATAGCACCATCTAATGATGAGAGTGCAATTGCTTATGTTATAAATAAAATTAAGAATGACAAAGAATAAAATACTTATATTTACATTTAACTTATAAAGTACTAGTATTTTTTGACGTATAGGAAATTAAAAACTTTTTTTGAGAGCGAGCACTGATTATAACTGGCTTTCCAATATGTAAGTCGTCCAATACGTTAAAAAATAATTGTAGGCCGCAAAAGAACCGAAAAGCAAAATTTCCGTTAGTATTTAAGGCGGTAGAAGCAATATTTTTAAGCGACTGGTTGTGATTTGGAGCATAAAAATATTACTTCTATCCTCCAATTTTGCTTTTAGAACCTTTTGACAGGCTTTAACAAAGCTGCTTCCTGCGCTGAAAAGCGTGGCGTCAACCACTTTGTACTTTGTTTAAAATCATGTAATAGGGGTTAGATTCATGATTATATTAAAGAATGTGTCAAAGAAGTATAAGGATTTTTTAGCAGTTGATAATTTAAATTTAGAAGTCGAAGATGGAAATATAGTAGCGTTAGTTGGACCGAACGGAGCAGGTAAATCAAGTACAATTAATATGTTGATTGGTACCAGTGTAATATCAGAAGGCGAAATATCTATTAATGGACTTTCTGTTGAGAGAGACTTAGATAAGATAAAAAGGCAGATTGGCTATGTTTCAGATGATGAAAATAAATTTTTAAAACTAAAGGTTATAGAATATTTAAATTTTGTTTGTGATATGTATGATATATCAGAAAAAGAGAGAAGAGATAGAATATTAACTTTAAGCATAAAATTTAATATAGAAAAAGATTTAAATACTATGATAGACAAGTTCTCAAAAGGTATGAAGCAAAAGATTATGATAATTGCATCCTTACTTCATAAGCCAAAGGTATGGATATTAGATGAACCTTTTACAGGCTTAGATCCAGCAACTTCTCATGAGCTTAAGAATTATATGAAAGAGTACGCTGAGAAAGGAAATATAGTAATTCTTATTCAAAAGAATACCTTCTGTGATGTAGAGCCTAGGAAACTTAAGAAGAAAATTGTTAATACAATAATGATGGCATTAGAATTTTATTATAGTATTAGGATGTTTAGTTCCACTTTCTACTTATGGAGTGTTAATGGGAATGAAGGTGGAGTATTATTTAAAGCTAATTATTTATCAAGTATTAATAGCAATTATTCCATCAATATATATAATACTAAGCTCATTAACGATATTATGAATCCAGAAAAATTGATTTCAGGATTTATAGCAATTCTAGTAGTAAGTATTATTGGATTTTATTTTGTTTGTGGCAGTGTTTATTTAACAATAATGAGAAGTTAAGTTTTTAATTCAAGAAAAGATAGGGTAGTTGAAGAGAATACAGAAAATTATAAGTTTGAAAAGATGAATATAATTAAGTCTAATATTATTAGAGATTTAAAGGTTCTTAGTAGGGAAAAGGGCTTGAAAGGAAATTGTTTGATACTTAATTTGGTAATGAGTATATTTTTTTTAATGGTATTATATTAGAATTAGTATTAATAAGTACAATTATTTTAATAGCAGTTAATATATTGTTATCTATTCGGAGCTTAAAAAAGATAAAATCTAATTTTAAATTTAAGATATAGCAGATTAAAAAGTCAGATTTAGCGAATACTAACTTTGATTACTAATGAAAGGGAGTATGAGTTAATGTCCGGGCTTTTTTATTTTATATTTATTTTTACACTATATTCTTTTTTAGGATGGTGCCTTGAAGAAGTTTTTAGTTATTTTGTATTAGGTTATTTCAAGAAAGATGGTTTTCTAAGCATACCCTTTAAACCTATGTATGGAACTGCTGTAAGTATATTAGTTTATATGTATGAGTTTTTAGAGTTTTCAAAATGGTCTATGATACTATTCTTTTTTCTAGTACCAACAACAGTTGAATATGTGAGCGGATTTTTATTAGAAAAGCACTTTGGAAAATCTTATTGGGATTATAAAGATATGAAATATAATTTTCAAGGTATTATATGTTTAAGGTTCTCTTTAGCATGGATAGGGCTTTCTGCTTTGATCCTATTTGTTGTTCAGCCAATAATAAATCAGGTGTATTTAAAGGTTGAAGAACCGTTCATATATTTTTCAATGATAGCCTTTGTATACATAGTTTTTGATTTTGCAGAAGTAACATTTGAAAACTTTTATAAAAAAGTTCATTAAATTTTAAAGTGATACCTATAAACAGGACACTAGAAAAAAAGTGCCCTGTTTATAGGTGCTTGAAATTTATAGTATTATATGAAAAAGTTAATTTATTATAGATCCTGTAATTTTCCTTTATTTTTAAAGTGAGCAATTAATTTTTCAGGATCATTCATTATAAGCTCTTCTGGGAAATTAACTGATTTAACAACTCTTAACGAACCAGGGAAATCTCCGATAGCATAACAGATATGAGCATCAGAATTTAGTATTATCTTAGTACCATATTCTTTGCAAAGCTGAGCAATCTTAGTACAGTTTGCTTCACTTCCAACTCTAGAAGAACCAGCAATAGATGAATTATTTATTTCAATCATAATATCTTTCTCTTTAGCCTTTTTAACAACTGCTTCATAATCAATATCATAAGCAGGATTTCCTAAATGACCTACTATTTCAACTAGAGGATTGTTTTCAATAGCTTTAATTATAGCTTGAGTATTTTCTTCTCTTGTTCTTGGCTTAAACACTTGCTCATGAAAAGAAGCAATCATGTAATCTAGCGATTTAGATTCATGAGAACATAAATCTATGCTTCCATCTATGTCTCTAATATTAGCTTCACAGCCTTTTAATATGATAACTCCTTTAATCACTCTAGGTAAAACTCTTAAGTTACCAAAGTACCATTGATGAGGTGCACCAGGCATATCAGGAGCATGTTCAGATGTTCCAAGAATCTTAATTCCTTTTTCCACGCAATAGTCGATATTTTCAAAAAGAGTATTATATGCATGACCACTAACTATGGTATGTGTATGTAAGTCTGATAAGTATTTCATATTCTCCTCCTTAAACTCTCTTGTGTATTAAATTAAGTATAAGACAATGAGAAAAAATAATCCAATATTTTAATATTAATTAGTTATATTTCTATGATAAAAAAATATATTTTAGATAAAACGTATTTTGGGAGTTTAGAGGATGAAGAAAGTAAGAAGTTTAGCTGTAATTGCATTGGGACTTTTATGTTTAGGTATTTTTGTAGGATGTAAAGCTAATGAAAAAACTTCTGATATAACAGGCAGTAAGGATGTTAAAACTAAAGAGCAGATTATATATGAACAAGAGTTCATTATTAAAAATCTAACTGGTATAGAGATTAATAATCTATATATTTCACCAGCAGGAGAAGAAAAGTGGGGGACAGATATATTAACAATAGATAAATTATCATCAGGATCAGCTGCTGAGGTTGTATTTTCAACAGGTGAAAAGATAAAGTATTGGGATATGAAAGCTACTGATAAAAATGGAAAAGAAATTTTATGGAGAGATATAGATTTATTTACTGTATCAGAGATGACATTGAAATTCGAAGGCACAATACCTACTATATCAATTAAATAATTCATATGTAACTTTAACATTTTAAGTAAGGAGTAAAGGAGTATATATTCTTTTACTCTTTTATTCTTGACAATATAATTGTAATAAACTACAATTATAGTTAATAAAATTAAAAGTAAGGTAAACATACACTTTAACTTGGTCCCGTGAGGCCAGAAAGGAGTCTGTAACTATGGATAAACTAAATAAGAATTTCATAGCTTTGTCTTTAAAGACATTTAAAAATAAATTAGAAAATAATAGCAGGATAGCAAAGGGAGTAGTATTTTAATAGTCCCTTTACTATCCTTTTCTTTTTAACTGAAAATAAATTGTCTTTATAAAGTGTATTTTGCTTAAATATAAAAAATTTAAGGAGGGCTAAGCATGAGAGCAAAGCTAATTTTAGAAAATGGAATGACTTTTAACGGAAAAGCTTTTGGATATCTTAAAGATAGCGTTGGGGAGGTTGTATTTACAACTAGCATGACAGGATATCAAGAAGTATTAACAGATCCATCATATTATGGTCAAATAGTAACAATGACATATCCGCTAATCGGAAACTATGGAATCAATCTTGAAGATATGGAGTCAAATAGTCCTAAAGTAAAAGGATTTATCGTAAGAGAAAAATGTAACCTGCCAAACAATTTCAGATGTGAATTAGAACTAGAGGATTTCTTAGAACAAAACAAAATAGTAGGTCTTGAAGGAATTGATACAAGAGCTTTAACAAAGGTATTAAGAAACAAAGGAACAATGAAGGGAATAATCGTTGTTGATGAAGCTGATGAAGATGAAGTCCAAAAGAGAATAGCAGAATACTCAAATGTTGATGCTGTGAAGAATGTAACTACAAAGAGTACATATACAATTGAAGGAGAAGGAAAGCACGTTGCAGTTTTAGACTTTGGTATAAAGACTAACATACTTAGAAACTTCCAAAAGAGAGGATGTAAGTTAACTGTATTTGGTGCAGATGTTACTGCAGAAGAAGTTTTAGCAGTAAATCCAGACTTAGTATTCTTATCAAATGGCCCTGGGGATCCAGAAGATGTACCTCACGCTATAGAATGTATCAAAAACTTAGTTGGTAAGAAGCCAATAACAGGAATTTGTTTAGGACATCAACTTTTATGTTTAGCTCTTGGAGGAAAGACAGGAAAATTAAAGTTTGGTCATAGAGGAAGCAATCACCCTGTTAAAGATTTAGAAACAGGAAAGGTAACAATTACTTCTCAAAACCATGGATACGTAGTAGAAGAACTTCCAGAAGGTGTTATAGAAACTCATATTAATATTAACGATGGAACAGTAGAAGGAATGAGACATAAAACATTACCATTATTCTCAGTTCAATTCCACCCAGAAGCATCAGCTGGACCACAAGATAGTAACTACATCTTTGATAAATTTTTAGAGTACGCATTATAGGAGGTTGTTGATATGCCATTAAATAAAGATATTAAGAAAGTTTTAGTTATAGGATCAGGACCAATAGTAATAGGTCAAGCAGCAGAGTTCGACTATTCAGGAACTCAAGCTTGTGAAGCACTTAAAGAAGAAGGCAGAGAAGTAGTTTTAATTAACTCAAACCCTGCAACAATAATGACTGATAAAGAAGTAGCAGACAAGGTATATCTAGAACCTTTAACTCTAGAATTTGTAGAAAAGGTTATAGCAAAAGAAAGACCAGATAGTTTACTTGCAGGAATGGGTGGTCAAACAGGACTTAACCTTGCAGTTGAATTACATGATAGCGGAATTTTAGATAAATATAATGTAAAAGTAATAGGTACTTCTATTGCATCTATCAAAGAAGGTGAAGATAGAGAATTATTCAGAGATATGATGAATAGAATTGATGAACCTGTTATAAAATCAGAAATAGTAACTGATATGGAAACTGGATTCAAGGTTGCGGAACAAATAGGATATCCAGTTATCGTAAGACCAGCTTACACTCTTGGAGGAACTGGTGGTGGTATTGCTGAAACAAGAGAAGAATTAGAGGTAATACTAGAATCAGGATTACAATTAAGCTCAATAGGGCAAGTACTTCTAGAAAAATCAGTTAAGGGATGGAAAGAAGTAGAATATGAAGTAATGAGAGATTCAGCTGGTAACTGTATAACAGTATGTAACATGGAAAACATTGACCCAGTTGGTATTCATACAGGAGACAGTATAGTTGTTGCTCCATCTCAAACATTATCAGATAAAGAATATCAAATGCTTAGAACAGCATCAATCAATATAATCAATGCAGTAGGAATTGAAGGTGGATGTAACGTACAATTTGCTTTAAATCCAAACTCATTTGAATATGCTGTAATTGAAATCAACCCTAGAGTTTCAAGAAGTTCAGCTCTAGCATCTAAGGCAACTGGTTATCCAATAGCTAAGCTTGCAGCTAAGATAGCTTTAGGATATAGATTAGATGAAATTAAGAACGCAGTTACTCAAAAGACTTATGCATGTTTCGAACCAGCATTAGATTACGTAGTATGTAAGATACCAAAATGGCCATTCGATAAGTTCTTTGGTGCAGATAGAGAACTGGGAACAAAGATGATGGCGACTGGAGAAGTAATGGCTATAGGTGCAAACCTTGAACAGGCATTATTAAAAGGTATTAGAAGTCTTGAAATAGGAAAATATTCATTAGAACATAAGAAATTCAGAGAATTAAGCATGGCTGAATTAAAGGAAAGAGTTGTTTCTCCTGATGATGAAAGAATCTTTGCTTTAGCTGAAATGCTTAGAAGAGAATATAGAATAGACAAGATAGCTAAGATAACAGGAATAGATACATTCTTCATAGAAAAATTCAAATGGATAGTTGATGAAGAACAAAGATTAAAACTTAGTAAGATAGAAGATCTAGATAAAGAATGGTTATTAAAATTAAAGAAAAAAGGATTTTCAGATAAGGCTATAGCAGACATGCTAAAGGTTAGTCCTGATGATGTTTATAGATTAAGAGATATTTGGAACATAAAACCTTCATATAAGATGGTTGATACATGTGCAGGAGAATTCGAAGCATTATCTCCATACTACTACTCAACTTACGAAGAATATGATGAAGTTGAAGTTTCAGATAAGAAGAAAGTTATAGTTATAGGTTCAGGTCCAATTAGAATAGGTCAAGGTATCGAATTTGACTATGCTTCAGTACACTGTGTATTAGCATTAAAGAGAATGGGTATCGAAACTATAATTGTTAACAACAATCCAGAAACAGTAAGTACAGACTTTAATATATCTGATAAGTTATACTTTGAACCATTAACTGAAGAAGATGTGTTAAACATAATAGAAAAAGAAAATCCAGATGGAGTTATCCTTCAATTTGGAGGTCAAACAGCAATCAAGCTTGCTAACTTCTTAAAGGAAAAGAATATACCAACTCTAGGAACTACAGCAGATCAAATCGATATGGCTGAAGATAGAGAAAAATTTGATGAGTTACTAGAAAAACTAGGAATATCAAGACCAAAGGGAAAAGGTGTATGGTCTGTTGAAGAAGGACTTGAAGAAGCAAGAAGATTAAGATTCCCAGTACTAGTTAGACCTTCATATGTAATTGGTGGTCAAGGTATGGAAATCACTCATGATGAAGAAGAATTAGTTTACTACTTAGAAAATGCATTTGCTAAGGATAAGAAGAACCCAATACTTATAGACAAGTACTTAATGGGTAGAGAAATTGAAGTAGATGCTATCTCAGATGGAGAAAACATATTAATTCCAGGAATCATGGAACACTTAGAAAGAGCTGGAGTTCACTCAGGAGATAGCGTTACTATGTATCCAACTCAAAATGTATCAGATGATATAAAAGCAAAAATCTTAGACTATACTAAGAAATTAGCTTTAGCTATAGGAATCAAGGGTATGATAAATATTCAATTCATAGAATTTGAAGGACAATTATATGTAATTGAAGTTAACCCAAGAGCATCAAGAACAGTTCCATATATCAGTAAAGTAAGTAAAGTGCCAATAGTTGACTTAGCAACTAAGATAATGTTAGGTGCTAAATTAACTGACCTAGGATATGGTACTGATATATATAAAGAGCCAGAATACGTAGCAGTTAAAGTTCCAGTATTCTCAACTCAAAAGTTACCAAACGTTGAAGTATCTCTAGGACCTGAAATGAAGTCTACAGGAGAAGTTCTAGGAGTAGGTAAGAACGTTAAAGAAGCATTATACAAAGGATTTATAGCAGCAGGAATGTTACCAGGTAAGGGAGATATACTTGCAACTATAAACAAACACGATAAGGCTGAATTCTTACCAATGGCAGTTGAACTTTCAAAGCTTGGATATAACTTTGTAGCAACTGAAGGAACTTACAACCTTCTTAAAGAAGCTGGTGTAAATGTAAGAATGGTAAATAGAATTGAAGAAAATAGCCCTAATATAATAGATGTAATTAACAACCAAGAAGTTGATTTAGTTGTTAATACTCCAACTAAGGCTAATGACTCTAAGAGAGATGGCTTCGTGATGAGAAGAGCTGCTGTTGAAAGAAATATAGGTGTAATAACAGCACTAGATACTTTCAGAGCTATCGTAGAAGTTAAGAGCGAAGGATTAGAAAATAAAAAGGACTTAGAAGTTTATAATATAGCTGAATAATTAGTATAACTAAAGGTGATTATTACAATTTGAAGTTGTAATAATCACCTTTTTATATAGAAAGTTTATATATTTTTTAGTAAGCAAATATTGAATATTACTTGTTTTTAGCAAAGATTAGAATAGATAATAAGTAGAAAAAGGCAAAATGTTCTTGACATGCGAACAAAAGTTCGGGTATAATAACTACAGAACAAATGTTTGCTTGGAGGAATGTAAATGTATAATAATGATGTCTTTGTAAAATTAAATTTAAAAAATATTGGAGAAGTTAGAAGTCTTATTGTAGATAAAAAAGGTATCTATGATAGCCATAATGGTAAATATATAATGTGCGCTGGTAAGTACGATAAGAATGGCTGGACAATAGTGTTTAAAGCTAAAAATTATAAAGAAGCAGAATACATAATAGACAACACACCTCTAAATAGAAGAAAAGAGATAGTAATGAATAATAACACTGCATTAGCTTGTTAACTTTTTAATACATAATCAGTTTTAACCTCAGAAATCACTAATGAGAGCTCCTTAACTAAAGATATAGAGCTGCCTGTATTATTTCTGTTAGAACTCTCAATGATTTTTACGTTAGGGCGTAAAGGAAAATTAGTAGGTGTATCTTGGACAATACCAATATCACCGTTGCTAAGACATACAATAGTTCCAAAAGGAAAAGGTATCACAAGTCTTGAGAAAATTGAAACTAATTTATAATCAAACATAGAATTAGAATTAGCCATTATAAATTCGAGTGAATCACTAGCTGAAAACGCACGTTTATATGATCTATCTGAAGTTAATGCATCATATACATCAGCTATAGAAACAATTCTAGATAATAAATGAATTTTATCACCTGAAAGTTGTTGAGGATAACCAGAACCATCTATTCTTTCATGATGTTCTAATATTATTGATAAAGTCTCATTATCTAAGTTAAAGTGATTTTTTAAATAGTCATATCCTAATTTAGGATGCTTTTTTATAATAGCATATTCATCATCAGTAAGAGAGTCATTCTTATTTAGTATTTCTTTAGGAATAAATATTTTACCTATATCGTGAAGAATGGCACCAATAGAAAGCCTAATTAAAGAATCTTTATCCAAATCTAAAGCAATTCCAAGGACTATAGAAAGTACAGCAACATTAACAGAATGCTGGTAAGTAAAATTATCTAAATTTTTTATATCAATTAGGTTAACAAGAATATTATCATTATCTAAAATATTATTTAAAATATCTTCAGCCAACGCTTTTATCTTATTAAAATAAGTACTATTTTTTTTGTATACTTTTCTATTAATAGGTTCATTATCATTAATAGAATAGATATATGAAAATGTCTCTTTAAGTGTTAGTATTGTTTTTTCCCTTAGTTCAGGTTTTATAATATCTTCAATTTCATTTTTACTATAATCATCAATAATAGATAAGTAAAAAATATTATAATTATGAAGTTTTTTTAATATGTTGGAATTTAATATAGTTCCAGCTGTAAGAAGTGTTGAACCTTTATTACTATATAGAGTTTTACCTAAAACAGAACCATCAGGAATACATTCTATTGGTACAGTTCTCATAATTAACACCTCACTTTAATTTAACAATACTAATTAATAATACTATTATTCAGAGTATTTTTTTATAAAACTTCATGAAATATATAAATTTATATCTCAAATTAATTATGTGTACTAATTAAAGTGTATAATAAAACGAAAATATGACAGCGTAGAATTTATTATTATATATAGATTTATTTAACAGAAAGTAATAAAATGATTATAGAAAAAAAGTAATTGGAGTGATATATTTTGAATAAAAAGAATATGCCAATAGGCTTTTTGGACTCTGGAGTTGGTGGACTAAGTGTATTAAGAGAGGCTGTTAAGCTTATGCCTAATGAGCATTATATATATTTTGGAGACTCAAAAAATGCGCCATATGGAGTAAAAAAAGTAGAAGAAGTAAAAGATCTAACATATAAGGCAGTAGAATTTTTAATAGATAAAGGTGCAAAAGCTATAGTTATTGCATGTAATACAGCTACAAGTGCTGCTGTAGCATCATTAAGGGTTACATATCCTTCAATGCCTATAGTGGGAATTGAACCAGCTGTTAAGCCAGCAGTTGAATTTAATAGAAAAGGTTCAATAATTATTATGGCAACTCCTATGACATTGAAGGAGAAGAAGTTTAAGCATCTTATAAGTAAGTATGAAGATCGTGCTGATATTGTATCAATGCCTTGTCCTGAACTTGTAGAGTATGTTGAAAGTGGAAATACTAGAGGCCAGGATGTAAAAGAATATTTAGAGAAAAAATTTAAAGAGTATAATAAGGATGGTATTGCAGCTGTTGTTTTAGGATGTACTCATTATCCTTTTGTAAAAGACCTTATAAAGGAAGTAGTTGGAGATGATATACCAGTTATAGATGGAGGTCTTGGAACTTCAAAAGAATTAAGAAGACAGCTTAAAGAACTAGATTTATTAACTGATTCAACTGAACAGGGAAATGTACAGATATTTAATTCAAGCAATGATAGTAATATGATAGAAATAAGTGAAAGACTTTTAAATATGTAAAGTAGAAGAACTTAGATTATTAATCTAGGTTCTTTTTAAAAGTATATATAAAGTGACTTCCTGCGCTAAAAAGTGTGGCGTCAGCCACTTGGTACATATAGAGAAAAAATATAAAAATACTTTGTTAAAATGTTGACAAAAGGAATAGATGTTGGTATTATTATATTGTAGAAAGAATTTTCAGAATATTTAAAAAGGAAGGGGATTTAGCTATGGAAATCGTAGTAAAGAATTTTTTAGGAGAACACTTTAATATTGAGGATGCAATAGTACTTAGAGACGAATTAAAAAAAGGAAATGGCAAAGATATAGTATTAAACTTTGAAGGAATAGAAAATGTACCAGCAACATTCTTTAACTGTTTATTTGGAGATTTTCTTTACGGAACAGCAAGAAAAGATATTTTTAACAAAATTAATGTGAAAAATTTATCAAATATAAAAGACTATTCAAGAGTAGTTTTAGGAACTGCTTTTGTTAACTAAAAAGTTAAACAAGCAAAGGAGAATATAATGAGTTTCTTTAAAAGTAATCAGAATCACCGTTTAGTATAAGTCCTAGATGGTGATTTTTTACGTGTAAGAAATTTAAAACTTTTTTGATTTCTTGAATATACCTTCTTTTGTAGATATAATGAATTTAAAAGAATAGATATGATAATAATAGTAATAGAAGAAATCGAAGGGAGAAATATAGATGAAAAATCCAATAGTTACAATAAAGATGAAAAATGGTGGGGTTATAAAAGCAGAATTATACCCAGAAATAGCACCAAATACAGTAAATAACTTTATTTCATTAGTAGATAAAGGGTTCTATGATGGAGTAATATTCCATAGAGTTATTCCAGGATTCATGATTCAAGGTGGAGACCCAGATGGAAATGGGATGGGAGGCCCAGGATACAGCATCAAGGGAGAATTCTCAAGAAACGGATTCAAGAATGAATTAAAGCACAAAAGAGGAGTATTATCTATGGCAAGAACTATGGATCCTAACTCAGCAGGAAGTCAATTCTTTATAATGGTTCAAGATTCACCACACTTAGATGATCAATATGCTTCATTTGGAAAGGTAATTGAAGGTATTGAAACAGCAGATGAAATAGTAAATGCTAAGAGAGACTGGGATGATAAGCCATATGAAGATCAAGTTATGGAAAAGGTTACAGTAGAAACTTTTGGAGAAGTTTATAAAGAGCCAACAATAATAGAATAGTATTGGAGTGAAAGGTATGCTTGAAAATAATAAGTGTGTTTTAGCTTATAAACTTACTGATGAAGAGCTGGAAAAGCTTAGGATAGCAAACCTTAAAATAATAAAAGTTGTACCAGAAATGTGGGATATGAAAATAAATGATATAGTCATAGGTCTACGATTTCTTAAGTATACTGAAGATATGCCAAAAGAAAAATTTATTATATTTAATAACTGTGAGACTAAAGAATTATATGAATTAATTAAGCTTGTTAGGAGTGAAATTAAAGGTGGAATACTTGCTACTGTTACTCCTATAACATCAGAATGGACTTTGAAATTTCTTTTAAAACATTTAATTAGAGAAAGAGATTTTATGTCTTAATACTAGGAAGGAAGATAATTATGAGTAGAGTTGGGGAGAAGATAAAAGAAGCTAGAGAAAAAACAGGATTAACTCAAAAAGTACTTGCTAAAAAACTTGGTGTAGCAGAAAAGTTTATAAATGAAGTTGAAACTGGTAGAAGAGTAGCACAAGAAAATTTCATAGATAGAGCAGCTAAAGTATTAAATGTAAATCTAAATGATATAAGTATGGTAGTAACAGATGAAGCTTTAATGGAAGAAAGAAAAGAAGCTAAACTTCATGCTAAGGAAGATAAGAAAACTGCTAAAGTTATAGCAAGAACTTTAGGGGAAACTTCAGAAGTATGGACAGAAGCATTCTCATCAGTTTTAAAGACTGTAAATATATATGATTACAGCTTAAAGAATACTTTTGGAAGCAAAGAATTACCTAACCGTTCAAATAAGGTAGAAGGATTTGCAGCTGATAAGGTATTATATTTAAAGATAGCTGATAATGATATGTCAGGTTTTAGAATAATGAAAGGTGATATAGCTTTCGGACACCTAGTTAAAGAAGCAGAGAACGGAATATTCCTTGTTGAATCAAAAGGTAAAAGAGTTATAAGAGAAGTTAAACTATTAGGAAATAATAGAGCTTTACTTATAAGCAATGCAGGGTCTGTTATGACTGAAACTGTAGAATTAAATAATATAAAGATTATAGCTAAACTAGAAAGAGTTGAAATAGCTTTATAATAATAGAAATAAGATAGAGCAGGCAGTATAGTTGTTTTGGAACTATACTGCCTGCTTTTTCATATATTGATATTATTAATTTTTTAGGAGTGAGAGTAATAGAAAATACTAATATTACCACTAACTTATTAAAAAACTTGCCTAAAGAATTGCTTGGAAAAATTAATATATCATGGAGTACTAAAAGTGACACTGAAACCATAGAGGCAATTGTTTTATATGGAGAATCTTATGAGAAAGTTAATGAATATGTAAAGAAAATAGATGGAGAGTTAGATAATCTAGGATATGGATTTGGAATAGTTACTATAGATGTTAAGAATTTAATTGAGCTGGTTAAAAGCCCTGATATTCAATATATAGAGCTGCCAAAGAGCTTATATTTTTCAGATACTTATAGCAATAGAGCTACCTGTGTTGATAGAGCTAGAAATGAATACAATTTAGATGGAGAAGGAATAGTTATAGGATTTATTGATACAGGAATAGATTATACTCATCCAGCTTTTTTGAATGATGATGGAACTACAAGGATAGAGTACATTTATGATTTAAGTCTTAATAGGGCTGTTTATAGTAAAGCAGAGATAAATAATGCATTAAAAAGTCCAGATCCTTTTTCAATAGTACCATCTCAAGATATTATTGAGCATGGAACTCATGTGGCAGGAATAGCCTGTGCAGGAGGTAATATAAATCCTAATTATTATGGTGTAGCACCTAAATCATCAATAATGATGGTTAAAACAGCTAGGGGAAACTTTGCGTTAAGTACTCAGATTATGAGAGGATTAAGGTTTTTAGTTGAAAAGGCTAAGGAAATTAATATGCCTTTAGTTGTAAATATAAGTTTAAGTACAAACGATGGAGCTCATGATGGCAATAGTCTTTTAGAGAAATATGTAAATACAATTGCAACTTTAGAAAGAGTAACTATTGTAATTGCTGCAGGAAATGAAGGTGAAGCGGAACATCACATTGGAGGAGAACTAAATGATGAGGTAGATGTTAGATTTAATGTTGCTGAAGATGAAATAACTGTAGTTCTTAATCTTTATAAATCAGTTTTACCTCAAATAAGTATTGAATTAATAACACCATCAGGTGCAAGTACTGGAGAAATTTTTGTGGAAGAAGGATATAGAGAGGGTTTTATATCAGGAAATAGATATCAAATCTATGATACGGGTCCAAAGTCTTTCGATATAAATGGAGAGATAGGAATTTCTTTAATTAGTGGTGGAAACTATATATTATCAGGAGTATGGACAATAAAGATACGAGTTAAAAATGAATATAAAGGAATATTTGATATTTGGCTGCCTATATTAGAGGGGTTAAATCAAAAAACTAAATTTTTAAACTCAACTATTGACAATACCTTAGGAATACCAGCTACAACATTGAATGTTATTTCTGTAGGAAGTTATAATCCAGTAACTAGGGGTATTTCTTCTTTTAGTGGCAGGGGAAGAATTACTTTATATGGAGAGTCAAAGCCAGATGTAGTGGCACCAGGTGAAAATATTATAGCACCAGTTCCTAATAGGTCTTTTGATAGAAAGAGCGGAACATCTATGGCAACACCTCAGGTATCAGGAATAGCAGCTCTTATGATGCAATGGGGAATATTAAAAGGCAATGATTTTTTTCTATATGGAGATAGATTAAAGAGATATTTAATAACTGGTTCTAAAAGGGAGAGAACTGATGTGATCTACCCAGATCCTAGCTGGGGATATGGTGAAGTATGTGCTTATAATACACTTAATGAGCTTTCTAGGGTACTTAATATTGTAAATATTAATCCTAATTTTAATAGGCAAGGAGAAACTATAGAAGAGTATTTTCAAAGGCTTTCACAATCATCAGAGAGAATAGGATTATTTGTAGAATACAGCATTAAAGAAAGGTTTTTAGAGTTAAATAACTTACCTGATGTTTCAGCAGTAACCTTAAATGAATCTTTTGGAGCTGTATATCTTTCTATAAATAAGATACCTGAAATTAGAGATTATATTAAGGATATTTATCAAGAAGAAGATACTCAAGTCTTTACATTAAATAGCATCACACCTATTGAGGCAAGTAATGTAATTAACTTTCAAGATAATCCATATCTTAGTCTGACAGGAAAAGGCGTAATTTTAGCTATTTTAGACACAGGAATAGACTATCTAAATACAGAGTTTCAGAAGGAAGATGATACGACAAGGATTATAAGTATATGGGATCAAAATATAGAGTCAGATAAAAAGGTTTATGGAGTAAAACTTGGAACAGAGTATTCTTCAGAACAAATTAATCAAGCAATACAGCTTCAAAAGGCTGGTCAAGATCCTTATAGCATAGTACCAAGTAAGGATGAGAATGGGCATGGAACTATGGTAGCAGGGCTTGTGGGAGCAAGAGGTAAAAATCAAAATCTAAGAAGTCCAGCGCCTGATGGAGATTTTATTATAGTAAAGTTAAGAAAAGCAGGGCCTGATATCTTAGCACTTTCAGGTGTAAATAAGCCAGGAGTTTTAGGGTATATGCCTATTGATATAGAGATGGGACTTAGATATGTTTCTATAATTGCATCAAGTTTAAAAAGACCAATGGTTATATTATGTCCTTTTGGAACTAACAGCGGTTATCATAATGGACATGAACTTATTTCTGAAGGATTAGATGTAATAGCAAATCAGGCTGGAGTTGTGCCAGTTGCAGGTACAGGTAATGAAGGTGATACAGATACACATACAGATGGAGTTATTAGGAATAAAGGTGAGACACAGACCATTGAGCTTAGGGTAGGTAAAAATCAAAGTACTTTATTCTTTTCTATATGGATTGAAAAGCCAGATATAATGTCATTATCTATAGTATCTCCATCTGGAGAAAGTATTGATAGGATTCCCGCAACTTTAGGCAATCAAAAGGATGTTAAGTTTGTATATGAAGGAACTTCTATGAGGATAAAATATCATTTGTCAGATAGAATTAGTGGAACAGAGCATATAGTTATTTCTGCCATAAATTTAAAAGAAGGAATATGGAGATTTAATCTTCATGGTGATTATATAGTAACAGGAAGATATTATGCATGGATTCCTCAAAGAAGTCTTTTAGATTCAGACACTAAATTTTTAAATCCATCTCCAAACATTACTTTAACTATACCTTCAACAGGAGAATCGGTAGTTTCAGTAGCTTATTATAATCAAAGCAATGATTCAACAGTTGGCGCTTCAGGAAGAGGGTTTCCTATAGGAGGAGGAATAAAACCTACTATAGCAGCAGGAGGAGTTAACGCTAATATAATAAGGCCTAACAATCAAATCGGCCTTGCAACAGGCTCATCAGTAGCCATGTCTATTACTGCAGGAGTATGTGCATTAATTTTAGAATGGGCAATTGTAAATAAAAACGATAAAGAAGTAGGAATTCAAGAGATTATAACTTACCTAATAAGAGGTGCTAGAAAAAGAGGTGGAGATAATTATCCTAATAACTTATGGGGATATGGAATGCTCGATATGCAAGGGGTTATTGATGCTATAAGAGGCGATTATAGAATGGAATCTAAAGAGGAAGAGTATGAAGAGTTTTATATAGGAGACCTATTTGTTAGGAAACCTTTAAAAAATTTTCACCATTAAAAAATAGAAATCATAGACTATATAGTATAACAATAAACGGAGATAATTAAATGGCAAAAGGGCGAATTAAAGTTCAGTGTTTTCAAGGTGATAGTTATATTCCAGTAGATGGTTCTAAAGTTACCATAAGACCTTCAGGAGACAACTCTCAGGCAAGAACTAACTATAGAGTAGATTTGGTAACAGATTCTTTGGGAGCAACTCAGCCTATAGAGGTTGATGCACCTCCACTTGAATATTCTCAAAATCCATCGAATAATGCACCTTACAGCTTATATGATATAAGAGTTGAAAAGGCAGGATTTGAGGATGTATCTATAAGAAACGTTCAGGTTTTTCCAGAGAGAACAGCTCTTCAGAATGTTAATTTAACTCAGGCATCTAATTCAAGAGCAAGCAGAGCAAAGGTAATAGTTGTACTTCCTAACACTTTGTTTGGAAATTATCCTGCTAAAATACCTGAAAATCCAGATAAACCATTACCAGCACCGTCAAGCGGAGTTGTACTTCCAAAGCCAGTAGTTCCTGAGTTTATTACAGTTCATCAAGGAAGTCCTAATGATAATACAGCACCAAATTATACAGTAAATTATAAGGATTATATAAAGAATGTAGCATCATGTGAAATTTATTCAACATGGCCTGAAAGCACTATAAGGGCAAATATATTTTGTATAATATCATTTACTTTAAATAGAATTTATACAGAGTGGTATAAAGGAAAAGGAAAGAATTTTGATATAACAAGTTCTACAGCTTATGATCATGCTTTTAATTATGGAAGAAATATTTATGATAGTATTAGTGCAATAGTAGATGAAATATTCTCGACTTATATAAGGAGATATGGAAGAAAGCAGCCTTTATTAACTCAATATTGTGATGGCAAAAATGTTACATGTCCTCAATGGTTAAGTCAATGGGGAAGCAAGTATTTAGGAGATCAGGGAAAGGTTCCTTATGAAATTTTAACTTATTACTATGGAAATGATATAGAGCTTACAACAGCAGAACAGGTTAAAGGAAGTCCATCATCTTATCCAGGCTTTGATTTAGATATAGGTTCAAGTGGAGAGCCAGTAAGAATGGTTCAACAGTTTTTAAATAGAATAGCTCAAAACTATCCTTTAATACCTAAGGTGGCTGTTGATGGACAGTATGGAAGCTCAACAGCAGAACAGGTTAAAGTATTTCAAAGTATATTCAATTTACCACAGACCGGAGTAGTTGATTATGCAACTTGGTATAAGATATCTGATGTTTATGTTGGAGTTACTAAGATAGCAGAATTAAGAAGTGAAAATGTATTTTATCCACCTGGAGCTAAAACAGGCTACAGAGGAATAGAAACTCCAAGTTTTCACTATCCAACAGATTTTTTATAGGAGTAAAAGAGTAAATACTCTTTTACTCTCAAGAACTTTAGAGTATATACTCTTAAGAACTTTAGAGTATATACTCTTTTAAACACCTTGCATTTTGAAGGAAGGGATATAACTTTTATTATTAGTTCCTTCTTCTTGAATAAATCCATTAGTAACACCAATATTAGCAGCGTAGGTAATTAATGAGTCATAGTGTTTTGGATTTAAAGGTTTATTTATTTCAGGATAAAGGGCAGCATTATGCATAGGAATATACTGATTCATAATGCTTATATAAACAGAATCACCAAAGGTATTATAGATTTCATCAATAACCTTCTTAGAATCAAATAATAGTCCTGGAAGCATTAAATGCCTTATAATAACGCCTTTTTGAATTTTACCTTCATCATCAAATTTAGGTTCACCAGTTTGTCTAACCATCTCTTTTAAAACAGGAATTATGTTTTCTTTATATTCTTTTATTTTAGAGTATTTTAAAGAATATTTATCATTAAAATACTTGAAGTCAGGTAAATAAACATCTATGTATCCATCTAGAGATTTTATTGTTTCAAGAGAATCATAACTATTTGTATTATAAAGAATAGGAAGGTTTAATCCTTTATTTCTAGCAATCTCTATAGCCTCTTTTATTTGAGGAACATAATGAGTTGGAGTCACTAGATTTATATTGTTAGCTCCCTTTCCTTGAAGTTCCATAAATATATCACTTAATCTTTCAATAGAAACAGCTTTTCCTTTAAACTCTTGGCTTATTTCATGGTTCTGACAGAATACACATTTCAAGTTACAGTGGGAGAAAAATACAGCACCAGATCCATTGCCGCAAGATATAGGCGGCTCTTCCCACATATGAAGTTCAGCTCTTGCTAGTTTTACAGTATCATTTGCTCTGCATACACCAAGCTGTCCATTAAGCCTGTTGACTTTACAGTTCCATTTACATAGAGAACAGCTTTCTAAAAGTTTTTCATATTTCAAAAAAACACCTCCTCTTAGTCTTACTAAATTATAAGACTAAGAGGAGGTGATTACAAATAGTTAGTCTGTAAGCTCATTCTTATGCTTAACATAAAATAGAATGCATTGACTTATAAATATTAAACTTAAAACTCCAAAGGCAGGGTAGAGTGTTGAAATTAAGTTTGTAAACCCTATCTGCGATATTGGAAGAGCTACAGCAAGGACAATAAATATGCCTTTTTTAAACTTTATATTGAAACTTTGTTCTAAAGTTTTGCTTATAGAATATACATCAGAAACCTCTGTTGAAAACATTTCTAGCAATATAATTACTAAAAGTAAAGCCTGAACAATGGCGCCAAACCTTTGAGAAACGAATAGTAAAGGAATTTCATATTCGTATATATAAGGCTGATTAACAGTTAGTAAAAGATTAATCATACAGCAAAGAAGAGTTAATCCTAGAGCACCCAAAGATATACCTGTAATCATTGTTTTAGACTTTTTCATTTTATTACTTAAGGGTACTAATACTCCAGAAGAGCAAAGTGTATTATAACCAGCATAAAGAATAGTAGAAAGCAAAATACCTTCTTTCTTTGGAGTAAAACTCTTTAGATTGTCTACGGTAAGGAGATCTTTGCAAAATATAAAATATAGTAATGTAATTAAAGTCATAGTAAAAATTAAAGAAGGTACAATGAAAGAATTAACTTCAATTAATCCATCTGTTCCTCTAAGTAGAAAGAAAGTTGCAAGACCAAGCATTATTAAAGTTCCCACAATCTTAGGTATTCCAAAAAATTGATTAATAAGAGCACCGCTTCCTGCTAAAATTATTGATGCACTTGAAATTAAATAAAGTGTAGTTATAACCCCAGTAAGTTTTCCAAAGATATTAGGGCTTATAATTTTCATTACGTCACTATAGGAATCTAATTTATAGTTAACACTTATTTTAGAGATTATTGTTCCTATGAATATATAAAAGGCACCACATAAAATTATTCCTAGAAAGCTCGTTATCCCAAAAGAAGTGAAAAATTGAGTTATCTCTTTTCCAGAAGCTAAGCCAGCTCCAACAATAGTTCCTATAAAAACTACAGCTATTTGAAAGATTTTTGTAAGCTCATTTTTCAAAAGAAAGCTCCTTTCCAAGTTACTTCTTAATAACAAATATATTATCAATAGATATTTTTATTACTTAACTTATTTGAATAAGTAAAAATTTCTTATGGAAAACTAAGTTTATCAAGTTAGATGAAGGGAGAGCTTTGGATGAAAAAAATTATTATTTTTATTTTATGTTTAGGACTAATTGGATGTAGTACTGTAGTTCAAAATGTAAGTTCAAATTTATTTGATATAGAAAAAGCAAAAGAGATTTCAAGTAAATATATGAGTGCGTTATCAGAAAGTGAGATATCAGAGGCAGAATCACTTTGTGAAAATAAATTTATATCTAATAAAGAAGCTGAAAAGCTGGAAAATAATAAGTTTTTAGCTTATAAAATTGATGAAGTTAATGAAGGTGCTGATTATGCGTATATTAAATATCTCGTAATCAGGGGTAATAATAGTGAAGTAAGAGCTGATTTAGACAGTATAGAACTAAAGATTAGTAAAATACAAGATAATTATAAGATAACTGAAGTAGAAGCTAAAAATGTAAAGCAGGTTTACCTTGAAAAAGAGAATTTAAGAATAATAGATGGAATGACAGGTAAGAGTAATCTTCTTTTAAGAAAAAAGGATATACCTAAAGAGGTCTATAGAAAAGGTGATGAAGTAACTTTAACTATGGATACAGTTCCAGACGTTCAATTCAGTAAATTAAATATTGGATTTCAAGGAAAATATGTAGGCATGACTTTGAGTAATAGCAATAAAACATTAGTTGTACTTTCAGTAATAAGTAATGAAGATGGGAATTCTAAAGCATCAGGAAAGGTGAACTCAGAAAGTGGTGAAGAGATAGAAGATATTTTTGAAAAGCCTGTATCACAAAAGATAATAGGATATGATCTTGTTAATGCAGGAAAGACAGAGAAAATATTATTTACTGACAATGATGAGGCATTAGTACTTCAAGTGAAAAAAGAAGGCGAAGGTTCAGCGGTAAGAGTATATAAAAATGCAACGGGAGAACTTATGAATTTAGAAATAAATAAAAAGTTCCCATCTGATAAGTACTCATTAGATGTAAAAAAGATAACAGAAGGCAGGATTTATATAGATGTAACATCTTTAGATAGTAATGCTGAAGATGGTGGCAGATATGTTATAGATATTGAAAATATGGATATTTATAAGGAATAGTATTTTATATTATAATATTATATTGATGAAGTTAGGCTTAGAGCTGTGGCATTATAGTTAAATTTAAATGCAGCAGCTCTGCGTTTATAACTAAGTATAATAAATGGAAGGCAGGAGGAGAAGCAGATGCCAAGAGAATGGAATGGAAAGAGATATCATAATTTAAACTATTTCTTAAGAGAAAAATTTGGTCAAAAAGTTTTTAAGATTTCTTTAGATGGTGGTTTTTCTTGTCCAAATAGAGATGGAACTATAAGCAAGGGTGGATGTCTATTCTGTAGTGAAAGAGGTTCAGGAGACTTTGCAGGAGATAGAGATTTTTCAATAACTAAACAGTTTGACGACATAAAACTAATGATGTCTAAGAAGTGGAAGGAAGGAAAGTATATAGCTTATTTTCAGGCATATACAAATACTTATGCACCAATAGATGTGTTAAAGCAAAAATATGAAGAAGCATTAAAGCAAGAAGGAGTTGTTGCATTAGCAATAGCTACAAGACCTGATTGTTTAGGTGAGGATGTATTAGATTTATTAGAAGAGATAAATAAGAAGTTTTATGTATGGGTAGAGCTTGGCCTTCAAACTTATAGTGATGAAACAGCAAAGAAGATAAATAGAGGCTATAAGAGAGAAGTTTTTGAAGATGCCATAAAGAGACTTAAAAAAAGAAATATTGATTTTGTAGTTCACAGCATATTTGGACTGCCTGGAGAAACTAAAGAAGACATGCTAAAAACTGTTGACTACATAGCTCATTCAGGAGCACAAGGAGTTAAATTTCACCTGCTTCACTTAATGGAAAATACTCCAATGGTGAAGTTATATGAAAAGGGTCAGTTAGAATTTTTATCTCAAGAAGATTATGTAGAATTATTATGTAAGGCAGTAGAAATGCTTCCAGAAGAAATGGTAGTTCATAGACTTACTGGTGATGCACCAAGAGACTTATTAATAGGACCTATGTGGAGTCTTAAAAAATGGGAAGTTTTAAATTCAATAGATAAAGCAATGGTAGATAATGATGTTTATCAAGGAAAAAGTTTTAAATAGGAGTTGAAGTGAAGATGAATATAGATGTTATAATTTCAGCTGACTATATAAGAGAAGACATTATAAAAGATAAGACTGTAGTTGTCATAGATATGTTAAGAGCAACTTCAGTTATTACAACAGCTATAATGAATGGTTGTAAAGAAGTTATACCAACATTAACAGTAGAAGAAGCTTTTAAAAAAAGAGATGAACTAGGAAGAGAAAATTGTATTTTAGGAGGAGAAAGAAAAGCAATAAAGGTCGAAGGCTTTGATTTCTCTAATTCTCCTTTAGAATATACAGAGGAAAAAATAAAAGGTAAGAGTATAGTTTTAAGTACAACTAATGGTACAAGAACATTAACAAGCTGTTTAAGTGCAGATAAAATATATGTTGGTTCTGTTCTTAATGCAGCAGCTGTTGCTAAAAAGCTAGTAGAAGATAATAAAGATGTTGTTATAGTTAATTCAGGAACAAACGGCCAGTTTTCAATGGACGATTACATCTGCACAGGATTTATATTAAAAGAGTTAACAGATTTGACATCTAAGGTTTACTTAAGTGATATAGCAAAGGCATCTGTAAGTGCTTATGACTCATACCCTGATATAACAAGCTATATAAAAGATGCAAGGCATTATGAAGTAATGATGAACCTTAACCTTCAAAAAGATTTGAAGTATTGTGTTCAAAAAAATATAACAAAAGTAGTACCCCAATATACTGACGGGCATATTATAGGAATAAGTTAGTTACAAAATAAATAGGTATAAGTAATGTCAAGTATAAAGGGGAAAGGGTTATGTGTAGATGTAAGTATCCGAAATATATTAACAAGCAAGGTATTTCAGTTGTAGAGGATGAAAAGGGAGAAAGATGCTATGAGGCATCTTTTGATTTAAATTATGAAGGAAAATGCATTTTAGTTATTTCTAGAGCCCCAAAGGAAATAGGTAATAATAAATGTGATTGTTTATATAGAAGAATAATAAAATATATTGAAAAAAATGAAGAGAGTCTTGGTAAAGTAAGAAAATTAATAGTAGTAAATCTATTTACAATATATGAATATTCTAAAGAAGATCTGTACAATGAATGTATGCTTAAACGTAAAGCTTATATAGAGGGAAGTAAAGATGTTCTATACAATGATGAAATTATAGCATCAGCTATAAGAGAGGCAGATTGTATTATTGCAGGATGGGGAGAGCCGTTAGAAGGCTTAGAAGAAATTTATCTAAGAAGAGTAGAACTTATATTGAAATCCTTAAGGTATGAGCTTTTAAATAGCATAAGAAAGAAACGTATCTATAGAGTAGGAGAGATAAGCAAAAAAGGCTATCCAAAGCATTGTTTAGCATGGTCTTATAACGATAAAATAAATAATTTATTTGAATAGAAGAAAGAAGCAGGAGATTTAATTCGCTATTATTTCACTGCTTCTTTAAAATTTATTTCATTCCTAGCATTTTTAAATCCTCAGGTGCTAATTCATTTGAAATTGAAACTAGTCTTGAATGGAATTTTTTTGCTACATGAGCTAGAGCACTAGTTAAATTAATTTTTTCATAAGTACATTCAGCCATTTGAGCAAGTATTTTACCCTCTTTCATTAATTCAACAACATGTTCAAAAATATTTTCAGTAAACTTTATTTTATATAAAGTTTTATCACTAAATTCATCTTTAATAATATTGTCATCCCCAATATATTCATCATCTTCCAATGGTGCTGACGTTTGGAAGTGAATATCTCCACATAAAACAACTCCAGATTCTTCATAGAATATTATTATGAGAACCCCGTTATTTATAAATAATGCTCTAGTTATGTTAGATATTCCAGTACTAGATTTTGCTAAAAACATTATTTTAAATCCATTTTCATTTAATTTATTATAAAGTTTTGTGATTTGATTGTTTGGATTAGATGGTCCAAGTAACATATCAAATAACTTTTTATCAAAATTCATTATTCTATCAATTTTTAATGAACTTAAGTTTTCATTAGTAGTACATTCTGCTATATCCCTAGCTGATAGGAAGATATCCTTTGAAAGATGAATAAGTTCATATAATGTAAGATTCCATTTAAGAATCATACCCCTAGTTGAAATTATGTTTAGTACATGTTCTAATAGATCATCAAAAGAGTTATCTACATCTAAATTATAAGTGTAAGATACAAATTCATGACTTATATCAAAATACATCATGTTAGCTGTTACAACGTCAGTTGAAAGGTCTATAGTAAGTACTAAACCGCTCTTGTAAAAAATATGATATTCATCTTTTGCGTAAGATTCACTAGATAATTCGAAACCTTCTTCTTTTAAAACCGAATAAATTAAATCCATTTTTTTTGTAAACATAATGTAGCCCCCTTTTTAATGTATTGCTTATATTATATCACTGAGTTGTTAAAAAGAATAACTATTCAATTGGTGTTAGTATAAAGTAGTGGACACATTAAGTCGAACTAAGTAAAATATTATTTAGTTAAGAAAGGATGTGTC
>CAKVFO010000003.1 GCA_934746785.1 uncultured Clostridium sp.
AAAAATAAATAAGTAATTTAAAAAAAATAACTATTGGATCTTAAAAAAACACTTGATTTTTATTAGCAGGTTTTAACATATAGGAAATTTAAAACTTTTTGAGAGCGAGCACTGATTACGACTGGCTTTCTGATATGTAAGTCGTCTAATACGTAAAAAAATGATTGTAGTGCCACAAAAGAACCGAAAAGCAAAATAATTAAATTGTATTTGATAAAATATTTTCTCCAAATTAATACATTTTTCCCTTCTAAAGTTTGTATTTCAGGCAAAAATATAATTCTATATGTTTATTATTCAAATAATATAATGTATAATATATAAAAATATATTAGTATAGACTATATATTTATATAGTCTATACTACTTAATTTTTTTTGCAAAATTATTTTAGTTATATAAGTTTTACTTATTGCTAAAACTAAATATAAGAATCTTATGAGTTCATTATAATAAACTCTCAAAGATATATTCATTCAAGATGAAATTTTTATTCACAAAAGAAAAGGAGATAGAAAATTGGACAGATTTATTGGAATCTTAGGGATAATAGCTATACTAGGTATAACCTATTTATTATCTGAAAACAAAAAAAGAATCAATTGGAAACTAGTTGGAATTGGTTTAGCATTACAAGTTGTTTTTGCTTTATTAGTACTAAAAGTTCCTATTGGTAGAGCATTTTTTGAATTTATTAGTAACATTATGACTAAACTAATTGACTTTACAAATGAAGGTACTGACTTCTTATTTGGTAGTTTAACTGATAAGGAGACATTTGGACACATATTTGCAATTAGCACTTTACCAACTATCATTTTCTTCTCTGCATTAATGTCAATATTATATTACTTAGGTGTAATGCAGGCTGTAGTTAAGTTTATAGCAATGGGAATTACTAAATTACTTGGTACTTCTGGTGCTGAAACTTTAAGTGCTGTTGGTAACATATTCTTAGGTCAAACTGAATCACCATTATTAGTTAAGCCTTACATAAAGAATATGACTAAATCAGAATTACTTACTGTCATGGTTGGTGGTATGGCAACTGTTTCTGGTGGTGTTATGGCTGGATATATTGCTATGGGTGTTAGCGCAGGTCACCTTTTAACTGCAAGTATAATGGCTGCTCCTGCTGGTCTTGTACTTTCTAAAATATTAATACCTGAAATTGAAGAACCTGAAACTAAGAATTCTGTTAACATTGAAACTGAAAAAACAGCTTCTAACGTTGTTGAAGCAGCTGCAAATGGTGCTTCTGAAGGATTACAACTAGCTCTTAACGTTGGTGCAATGCTTATAGCTTTCGTTGCATTAATGGCTTTATTAAACTATATTTTAGGTTTAGCTGGCGGACTTTTCGGATTCCCAGAGCTTAGCTTCCAATGGCTACTTGGAAAGTTATTCTCACCATTAGTATTCCTTATGGGAGTTCCTGCTTCAGATTTATCTGCTGCTGGAAGTTTAATAGGTGAAAAAGTAATATTAAATGAATTCGTTGCTTTCTCTAGCTTATCAAGCTATATAGCAAGCGGTGCATTACAAGAAAAGACTATAGTAATATTAACTTATGCATTATGTGGTTTTGCTAACATCAGTTCAATAGCTATCCAAATTGGTGGTATTGGCGGTATGGCTGGTGAAAAGAAAGCTACAATTGCTAAATTAGGATTTAAAGCATTATTAGGTGGTACTTTAGCAACTTGCTTAACTGCAACAATCGCTGGTATCTTATTCTAATATTCATTGAAGTTCTCTACATTTTTATTAATGTAGAGACTTTTTTTATTCCCATTTGATTATTCTTGTAATAAATGTATAATATTGTATAGAATTTAAGAAAGAGAGGCTTGTTTATATGGAGAATAAATCACAAAAATGAATAAAATCATTTTTATTTGATTGGATATTACCAGTAGGAATTGCTGTTATTATAGGATTGCCTAATGATCATATAGTAATTAAAGATGGAGTAGTAAGTGTTAATGGAGAAGTTTTAGATGAGGATTACGTAAAATATCCATCTGATGATATGATTAATAAAATGACAGACGGAACTTTTGATGTTCCAGAAGGTAAATACTTCTTCTTAGGAGATAATAGAGCTAACTCTAAAGACTCAAGATATTGGAAAAATCATTACATAGATGGTTCTGATATTAAATCCAAAGTCTTATTTAGAACCTTCCCTTTTGATAAATTCGGGAAAGTAGAATAACAAAGCGGGTTGTATACCCGCTTCTGCTTTTTTATAGTACTACAATCTCTTTGGTTACAGAATTTAATACTTCTGCTCCGTCTTTTTTAACCATTACTAGGTCTTCTATTCTAACACCAATATTATCTTTTAAATAGATTCCTGGTTCTACTGAGAATATCATACCTTCTTTTACTTCATCATGATTTGTAGAACCTACATCTCCAAAATCATGAGTTTCAATTCCTATACTATGTCCTGTTCTATGAGTGAAATATTCACCATATCCCATAGACTCTATGTAACTTCTTGCAGCATTATCTATTTCAGAGAATTTAACACCTTCTTTTACTGCTGCTATTCCTCTTAAATTTGCTTCTTTAACTATTTCATATACTTTTTTATGTTCTTCGCTTGGTTCTTCTCCAAAGAATACAGTTCTAGTCATATCTGAACAATAAGACTTATAAATTCCTCCAATATCTATAACTATACTTTGTCCTTTCTTAAGAACAGTATTATCTGTTTCATGATGTGGATCTGATCCATTTGGACTGAAAGCTACTATTGGATCGAATGAAAATTCCATCATTCCTTCTGCTTCATATAGCTCTTTTAAAAGATTTGCATAGTACTTTTCAGTCTTTCCTTCTTTTAATTCATTCCATAGATTTTTCATAACTATATCATTCTTTTGAGAAGCTATTCTCATAAGTTCACGTTCTTCTTCATCTTTTATCATTCGTATTCTATCAATAATTGGAGATGCATTTACAAAATTCTTAGCTGCATTTATCTCCATTAGTGATATTAAAAAGTGAGCTGGCCATGTTTTATCTACTCCAAGCACTTCATTTTTGTCAATATATCTGCTTAATGTTTCTATTGGACTATCAGAATCACCATACCATACTATATCTAATCCTAAATCCTCTTCTACTGGGAATAATCTATTTACTACAAGCTTATGATCTCCATTACTCTTTAATAATAATGTAATCATTCTTTCTCCAGGACTAAACCACTTTCCTGTTAAATAAAAGATAGAAGGCGGTGCAGATACTAATATCTGTTTCAATCCTTTTGCAGTCATTTCTTTTAATACTCTATTTATTCTTTCTGTCTTCATTCTTAGACCTCCCTGACTTCTTACTTTATTCTTATATTACATTATATTTAACTTAATATCTATGTCCTTTATGATATAATTAAATAATAACGAATATGGGAGGCTTTAAAAATGAAATTAGCTATTATATCAGATGTTCACGGTAACCTTTATGCTTTAAGAAAAGTATTAGAAGATATAGATGATGAAAAGGCAGACTTAACTATCTGCTTAGGCGATTTAGTTGGATATGGACCACATCCAAATGAAGTTGTTGCTACAATTAGAAGAAAGAATATCCTTTGCTTAAAAGGAAATTATGATGCTTCAGTTGTTGACGGCGGGTTTACTTATATAAGAGATAATGCTACTAATTCTTTTGCTCTTCCATGGGCTGTTGAAGAAGTTAGAGCCATGAATAAGTATTATCTTGATAATCTTCCTACATCAATGACATTAGAGTTTAACGGTAAAAAAATTAAATTTGTTCACGGAAGTACTAATGCTATTAATGAGTATCTTTTAGAAGATGCTGATAATACAGCAAAAGTTATGGAAGAATTAGATGAAGACATCTTAGTATGCGCTCATACTCACATTCCATCAGTTAAACAATTTGGAAACAAGCTATTTATAAATGATGGTAGTGTTGGAAAGCCAAAGATAGGGACTCCTAATGCTACTTACTGTCTTTTAGACATTGATAAAAATGGTTCAGCCAAAGCTCAAATTAAACATGTTTCATATGAACTTAATGGTTTATTAAAAGAAATGCAATTATTAAAATTCCCTTCATCTCTTATTCGTAGTTTTGAAGAAGGAAAAGAAATTTAAAAAAGGCTGCGCAATATAAGTTAAATTCACCTGAAGGTGAGTGAAATTGCCTGACGGCAGTGAAGAGTGAAATATTGCTGTGCAATGTTAATGTTGAAATTCCTTTGGAATTTCTTAAAAATATATTTTTATGATGCTCTGCATCATTTCCTTAACTAATTCGCAGAATTAATTTCACTTGCCTCAGGCAAATTTCACTTTTAACTCAATTTCAATTGAATTTAACTATCTAGCGACAGCCCTTCTCTCTTTAGTCTATCAATGTACCAACTACTTTTCCTTCATTTAAATATTCAGGGTCTTCTAAGTTTGCAGTAGAGAAAATTCTCTCACTTGCTTCTTTACCCGAAAGTCTTTCCTTCCAGAACCTGCTTTCTGTAACATCATAAACAGTTCCATCTACTGATATATAAAGAGGTTTGTCTTCTTCATCATTAAACCTTTCAAGTTCATCTACAGAGAATTGTGTATCACACCTATATCCTCCTCTCTTAACAAACATCTCTATATCTACATCATCATCTTCTTCATCTTTAATGTACTCAAAATCTTTTAAAATAAGTTCAATATCATCAACTGTGTCTTTAATTCTTTGAACAATAACTTCTTTATCTTCTTCACTTCTTAATACAAGTTTTGACTTTAATTCATTTAGAGTATTAATCTTTTTATTGAGTATTCTTTCTTTGTCCATAACATCCTCCAAAAATACAATCTATTATAGTGTATGTAAGAATAGTTGCATTTGTTAGTAAAGTATTGTAAAATCAAAGTTAATGTAAATAATATTTAGTATTACTTTGACGAGAAGAGTAAGTTTAAGATGTAGTTTTAGCGATTAAGGGATAGTGTGAGCCTTATACGATGCTTATTCTGAAGAACATCTCTGAGTTTCTAACCGAAAGTTTTTTAATTAGTAGGCTTAGACGGTTCAGCCCGTTACAGCTGCATAGCATATTATATATGCTTATCTGAGAGGCTAATTTTTTAGCAATTTAGGTGGTACCGCGATTTTTATCTTCGTCCTAATTATAGGAGCGAGGATTTTTTTATTTGTAAAAATTTTTATACATTATGGGAGGCAAACATGAATAAATCTGTATTAGTAAAATCAATTTACAGAAACACAAATGAATATCTTTCAAAAGATATTACAATATCAGGTTGGATTAGAACTTTAAGAGCTTCTAATGCATTTGGATTTATCGAAGTAAATGATGGTTCTTTCTTTAAGAACATCCAAGTTGTTTTTGATAACAAACTTGAAAACTTCAAAGAAATATCTAAGTTACCAATCAGCTCATCAATCACAGTTGTAGGTACATTAGTAGAAACTCCAGAAGCTAAACAACCATTTGAAATTCAAGCTAAGGAAGTTATTATTGAAGGAATGTCAGATTCAGACTATCCTTTACAAAAGAAGAGACATACTTTTGAGTACTTAAGAACTATCGCACACTTAAGACCAAGAAGTAATGCTTTCTCTGCAGTATTTAGAGTACGTTCAGTTGCAGCTTATGCTATACATAAGTTCTTCCAAGACCAAGGATTCGTATATACTCATACTCCAATCCTAACTGGTTCTGACTGTGAAGGTGCAGGTGAAATGTTCCAAGTAACTACTTTAGATTTAAACAATGTACCAAAGACTGAAGATGGAAAAGTTGATTTCAAACAAGATTTCTTTGGTAAAGAGACTAACCTTACAGTATCAGGTCAATTAAATGCTGAAACTTTCGCCTTAGCATTTAGAAATGTTTATACATTTGGACCTACATTTAGAGCAGAAAACTCAAACACAACAAGACATGCAGCTGAATTCTGGATGATAGAACCTGAAATAGCTTTTGCTGATTTAGCTGATGATATGGAACTTGCTGAAGATATGCTTAAGTATGTTATTAAGTATGTAATGGATGAATGTCCAGAAGAAATGGAATTCTTCAATAAGTTTATTGATAAGGGATTATTAGATAGATTAAACCACGTTATTTCTTCAGATTTTGGTAAGGTAACTTATACTGAAGCTGTTGAAATATTAAAGAACTGTGGAAGAAAATTCGAATACGATGTTGAATGGGGTATCGATCTTCAAACTGAACATGAAAGATATTTAACTGAAGAACACTTTAAGAAACCAGTATTCGTTACTGACTATCCAAAGGATATCAAGGCATTCTACATGAGATTAAATGAAGACGGAAAGACTGTTGCAGCTTGTGACTGTTTAGTTCCAGGAATCGGAGAAATCATTGGAGGAAGCCAAAGAGAAGAAAGACTTGATGTATTAAAGGCTAGAATGGCTGAATTAGGTCTTAAGGAAGAAGATTACTGGTGGTACTTAGAACTTAGAAAGTATGGAGAAACTAAACATGCTGGATTCGGTCTAGGATTTGAAAGATTAATCATGTACATCACTGGTATGGGTAACATCAGAGACGTATTACCATTCCCAAGAACTACAGGACAATCTGATTTCTAATATAATACAAAGACATGTGCAATTAAGTACATGTCTTTATTTTAATTACAATTACTAAAATTCTTCCTTTAAATTAATCTTATCTATTTTATTAGATCTCTTTAACTTAGCAAATCCTATAAAAGATAATACTGCTGAAGCAAGAACAATTAAATTCATTGGAATATATAAAATTCCTGCTAAGCATCCTATTATGTAAAGCACTCCTGCTCCTAATGCTAAAGGTCTCATATCCATTGCAAAAGCAAACCAATTAAGTACAACAGCTATAGCTGTAAACAAAAAATGTGGTGCTACAAAAGCTGTTAATGTAAGAGCTGTTTCGTGTGCTATTCCTTCTGATGTTAATATTAAATCGCCATAATAGAAAGCTAAATATAACACATATAATGTCGCTATTACACCTGAAACCAGCAGCCATTGTGAATGTTTCTTTTTCATTATATAATCCCTCTTTTCCTAAACTTCAAATAATACGACTTTACCTTTTTCTAAGGTTTTCTTTATATCTATAATTCTTTGGTTACTCGATCCCCTAAACTTTAAACCATCTTCTTTTTTATTAATATCAAACTTCCCATCAACAAGGACATCTAAGTTCTCTATTAACTTTCTCCAGCCTGGCCTATTATCTAAGTTTTCAATTATGTATTCATAAGTATATCCTGTATAGCTCCATACATTCAAATTATTTTCTTGAAACTTCTCTGCCATATATGAGAATTCCTCTGCTCTTTCAAATGGATCGCCTCCACTAAAAGTTACTCCTTTAATAAAAGGATTACCAAGTACATCTGAAATTAATTCATCCATATCCCTTTCTTCACCACCATTAAAGTCATGGGTTTCTGGATTAAAGCATCCTTCACAGTTATGTCTACATCCTTGCGAAAAAAATACTCTTCTAATTCCAGGACCATTAACTAAGCTTTCATAGGCGATGCCAGATAATCGTATTTTCTTTGACATGTCGCTCACCTTCTATTACTAATTTCTACATTAATTATAACATTTTTAAGAGTATTAGAGTATTTACTCTTAAGAGTAACAGAGTAAATACTCTTAAGAATAACAGAGTATTTACTCCTAGCTATAAAAATAAGGAGAAGAAAAATTTGGTTCTAATAAACTCTTCTTCTCCTCATTTCTATATAAAGAATAATTTAATTTTCTTTTTTATCTTCTAAATCTCCTTGAAGCCAGTCAATAAATTGTCTTGCTGATCTAGGAGATCTTCCATTATGCCACTTTTCCCATTTTAAAGCTTCTGCATGTAAAGTTTCTTCATCTATATCTAATCCTTTGCTCTTAGCTATTCCATCAACAATTTCTAAGAACTCTCTTTGATTTGGTGCAAAGAAGCTTACTGTTATACCAAATCTATCTGCTAAAGATAATTGTTCTTCCTTAGTATCCTTAGAGTACTTATCGTTTGATTCATCAAACTTTTCTTGAACTAAATGTCTTCTATTAGTTGTTGCGTATATTAAGATGTTATCTGGTCTATTTTCTACTCTTCCTTCAAGTATAGTCTTAAGAGCTGAATAGCTTGCTTCATTTTCGGCAAAAACAAGGTCATCTACAAAGATAATAAACTTTTGCTTTTTATGTTTTAACAATCTTATTATTCTTGTGAAATCACTTAATTGTTCCTTATCAACTTCAATAAGTCTTAAACCTTCTTCATAGTATTCATTTAAAATAGCTTTTACAGTAGAAGATTTTCCTGTTCCTCTTGAACCATATAGTAATAAGTTGTTAGCAGGAATACCCTTTAAGAAATGTTTTGTATTATCTATTATTTCTTTCTTTTGATCTTCATAACCTACTAAATCGCAAAGTCTTATTGGATCAGGTTCTGCTACTTCTCTTAAACGTCCTTCATTATCACCTTCAAAGCGTTCCCAAACAAAGGCACTGTAAGCTGTTGATCTTCCTGTACCATTCTTCTTATGAAACTCAATAACACTATTAGCGAAATCTTCCCAGTCTCTATTATTAATAAGTTCAGCTTTAACTTTTTCAAAATCAGTATGGTTCTTACTTATGTACTCATCATTAATTAAGCCCCAGTCAATTAAAGAATTTACTCTTGCTGCATTTTCTTCACATTCTCCATAATTCTTGATTAATATCTCTTTTATATCCTTACTTGTAACTGAAGCAATATTTCCTAATGCTCTAAATTCATTAGCAAAACCTGCTGCTATAAATGAAGGAACTTCTCCATTTTCCTCTAAAGTCACATTAAAAGGATTATTACCTAAAAGAATGTTATCAACTAAAGATTCTTTAAAAGATAAGTTCTTATTTTCTAGGAATAATTCATAAACAAAATCATTATAAGCCTTAAGGCATTCTGAGAACTCACTTTTAGCTACGATTTTATCCACAAGTCCTTTAAATTTATCCCCAATTTTCTCTTGAAATATCCCCTTATACACACAAAGAGAATTTAAATCTAATGATATTACGTCTTCTGTTTTCATTTTTATAGCCCCCAATTTATTATTTGTATATATTTAAAAGAGGAAATTAACTTTCCTCTTTATGTTTATCTTAAAAATCTGCTCCTCCTCCGCTAAAGTCAGAGCCTCCTCCGCCACTGCTTCCACTACTTCCACTGCTGCCACTATCATTATTACGTTCTATTACTCTAGTAGTTACAGTTGTACCTAAGTAATTATCTCTTCTTGAATTTGTTTTAACAGCATTTCCATTAAGATATGTTGCTGCACTTGTAGTTACTTTCATACCAAAGTTCTTTACCTTAAAGAATATAATTACTGCTGTAACTGCTAACGAAACAACTAATAATATAACTGAACTTGTCATAGCTCTAGGCATTTGTACAGTTCTATTCATGTAATACTTTGCTTCATCTAAAAACACGCTGCTTGCAAGATAGTACTTTCCTTTAGAACAGTTCTCTTTCATCTTATCATTACTTATTTTTGTAGCTATATCATTAGTAATATACTTTTTAGCATCTCCACATCCTGATATCCATATCTTTCTCTTTCCTGTAAGGCTTGTATCCATATCAATTAGGAGAAGTATTCCTGTTCCTTTTTCCTTATCATATCCAAAACCATGCTCGGTATAAAAATCTTCTGCATACTTCTTTGCTTCTTTACCTTCTGCATCAGCAGTAGTTACTATTGCAATATCAGTTTTTTCTGACTTAATTACTTTTCTTAACTCATTATCTAGCTTCTTTTCCTCATCATCACTAAACAAATCTGCTTTATCAAAAATCCTAGTTTCTGTAGTAATGTCAATATCAGTTCTCATCTCTCTTTTTACAGATCGTACACTTATACCAACAACCATTAAAATAGCTATTATAACATAGGTAATTAAAATAAACTTTTTATATTTTGTCATTAGAACTTACCTCCTGCAAAAAGTACTATAAGCTTTAATATTAAGAATACAGCTATAGCTGATGATAGATATACTCCAAAAATTCTAGCTTTGCTAATAGGAGGTTTTCCTATAATCTTACCTGTCTGTCCATTCATTATAAATTTATAATCTTTTTTGTTATATCTATAATTATATATCCATACAGGAAGTAAAACATATTCGCTATTTTCGATATTACTTCTTACATCTGAACTTAAAACAGATACTGAATCATAACCTGATATTGTACCTCTTGCTAAGTCAGTTGAATACTTATCAGTTCTTCTAATAGCTCTATTTTCTAGTTCTTCAGATGTGTAATTATACTTTTCAGCCATATACCCTGACATATAAGACATTTCAAAGTCAGTTAATTCACTATAATTAAAAGGTTCTATTAAGTCCATTAATTGATCATCCATCTTAATAGATGCATCAGCTGGAATCTTATTAAACTCAGCATCTACATTTCTATATACATCATATCTTGATGTTTCTGTATACTCTGTATCTCCACGTCTATAAACTCTAACCTTTGTTGCTGTTGCTGACATATCTGTATTTGTATAAATATCATATAACCAGAAAGGTACATAAACTCCTGTAACCTTATCTAGATTACTCTTACTTAAAAGGTCAGCAGGCGAAAATATTCCATCATTACACCATTTTCTTATAGCTTTAATCGTATAATCACGATTATATTTAAATGGTATAATTCTATCAGGCTTAAAGTTGGCATTTAATCTATCTTCAATAATATTAGGTGACCCACAATATGCACAGATAGTAGCTGAAGTATGTTCATCTGTAACAAGTTCAGCCCCACAGCTCGGACATTTATAATGTACTGCACCATTTTCCTCTGATTTATTCTCTTCTTCTTTTATATCCGTTTCATCAAATTCATTTGGATTTTTTGTTGATCCACAGCTTTCACAAAGCAGTAATTTCTTTTCTGGATCATATAGCATATTGCCACCACAATTGGGACACTTGTAAATCCTAACCATAATTTACCCCCTATTATTGTATTGTTGTAAAACCTATCCGTATTATACTTCTTTTTACCACTACTTTCAATATATGCCTCATTAATGTACTAAATTCGCTTTTATAATGTATTAAACAATTTACATATCAAAATATACAGATACCAAATATTGCTATTAAAAAGATTTTTTAATTTTCTACATATTAAAAAAAGCTGTATATGAATAATTTTATAATCATTCAGTATACAGCTTCTCATATTTATATTTACTATTAATCAAAACTATTATCTAATAGCATTCATTACTTTTTGTACTCGTTTTTCAATACGCATGTATTCATCTTTTTGTTCTTCAAACACCTTACTATAACTCTTAAAAAATAGTTTGACTTGTGCAGATAAAAAGTCTTCAATCATCCCTAATAAATAATCCCATCTCCAGTTGACATCATCCTCATCGCTAATGTCAAAAAGTATTTCATCATCATATTTTAATGATATAGCTCCATAAACATACTTTGAATCAATTTTATCTTTTATTTTTCTTATAGCAGCCTCATCAGTTATTGGGATAAAAACTTCTTTTACTGTCTCATCTTCGTCATTCCATCCTAATTTTAAATAATCTGGGTTTATTATATATGTATTACATTTAAACAACTAAAATCCCTCCTATGATAATTGTCTATAAAAATGAACAACTAACTTCAAAATGAAGTTAGTTGTTTACAGTCTTAGATTATTCTAAGCTCTTTAGAAATCATCTTTTTTATATTGACTAACAGTTTTCACTATTATTTAACAGTATTTTTATTTTGTCTATTTGTTTATAAGCTAATATAGCATCATCTTTTTCTTCTTCAAATATATTACTATAAATAATATAAAATAATTTGGCTTGTTCAAGTAAAAATTCTATGAACTCTTTAGTTGGTACTACTACACTTCTTTCACCAAGTTTAAATAGTAATTTTTCTTTGTTTAACTTCTCAATACTTACATACTCTCCAGTAGTTGATAAAGAAAATTTAGCCTTCCCTTTTTCCAGGAAATCTTCAATCATAGTCAATAAATATCCCCATACCCAATTAATATCATCATGATCATTCAAATCAAAAAGTACCTCATCATTATATGTTAATACTATTACTCCATAAGCATACTCTGGATCAATTTTATCTTTTACTTTTCTTATAGCCGCCTCATCATTTATAGATATATACTCATTTACATCTTCTAATCCAATTCCCTTATATTCTGGATTTATTATATACGTATTACATTTAAACAAATATAATACCTCCTATAATCATTATTTCTAAGACTACTCTATTACTTTATGGTACTTAAAGAAACCTTCCATGAATAACTTCATTAACTTGAACTAAGTCAATTCTTGAAAAGTCATAGTATATTATATCCCCAACCTTCTTTTCCTTTAATTCATTCTTTAATATGTAATAAATATTCTCATCAGAATTTAATTCTATAACTTCTTCTTTACCAATAGTTGCTTCCCCAATAATAGTACATTTTATTGCATCACTATTGCTCTCATCTACTAAGTTTCCAAACAACAATAACTTACATTCATAGCTATTGCCTATATCCATAAATCCAAAGTCCTTACTATTAGTTAAATCTGAATCATCAAAACAATATTCAATCTTGCCTGTAACTTCACTTTTTAACTCTATATGCCTGGTCATTACATATTCATGAGTTTTCATCAATTTATATTTCATACCTTTTTCTCCTTAAATTATGTTCATATACAATATTAACTAATTGGATAAAATGATACTATAAAGCCATTGCTTCCATATCCCATCATATACTTTTTACCATCTAGTTCAAACTTTGCCCATCTTCCACCATTTTTACTTCCTGTTTCTATCGGTTTAGTTTCTATAGCTTTATACAATGTATCAACAATATCATCTTTAGAAATACCTCTTTTAATAAAATCATCAAGATGCCCTGATACTATATGTTGAAAACCTGCACTCTCTGAACCTTTTTCCAGCCAAACTAATTTTCCATCAGCCATTTTAGTTACCATCATTACATCTTCAGCAGTATATTTAACACCGCTTTTTGCCAGTTCATTTAACAACTCAGGCTTTAAGTATTTAGTTAATTTTGCACTTTCTTTCACAAGTTTTTTAGCTTCTGTTTTCTCCAAATCGCTACAAGCATCTATTATCTTACTAAGCTCTTTTCCACCTTTAAATCCTTTAGAAACTAATTTATCTAATCCTCCTGGTATTATCATGCATGCTATTAAAGCACCTCTATTTAATTCAGTACCAGTAAGTATATCTCTCCCCAAAAAGACTTCAATAACATTCTTTAAATCTCCAGCTATTGGAACACAATCTATCCCCATGGATATAGCTGCCTTAACTAAATCAGACTTTTCTTTATCTGAAATATCTGAGCCTCCTCCTGAAAAATCGTTACCTCCTGAAGAACTGCCACTTCCTGAAGAATTACCACTTGATGGAATATTATCAACCTTTATACCTGTACCACTCTTACTTGAGAAAACAGTATAACTATTAGCTTCATTTCTTATAACATTTTCACTTAATAATATAAATCCATCATTCTTAACATAGTCAATCAATTCTGAATCATATACATAATATTCATTCCATTGATGTGAATCATATACTTCAAAATAAGTTTTACCGCCTAATACTCTTGTTCCTGCAAGTACAATATAGTGTCCATTTCTTGTAACATGACCTGGTGCCATAGATGCAATTACTAAATGCTTTCCATCACTAAGGTAATTCTTAACACTAGTTGTTGATCCTGCATATTCACAATTTAAACGATATTGAGGATATCTTGAATCATTTGTTATTGCGCCAAACATTGAAGAACTTGTCCCACTATTATATGTTCTATATCCATTTGCTAAAGCATAATTACATATTTCTGGTGGAGCTGCATCTATCTTATTTAATGTAGATACAACTATTGAAAAAGCTGATGGTCCACAAGCTGAACTTGCTATTGTCTGCGAAGAGTCTCCATGAGTACTGTATAGCTGTCCACCATATCTTGGATCATCTTGTGCATAATATCTAATACCATCTTTAAAAGTACATGAGAAACTTCCACCAGATGATGAAACACCGCCTATACTACCTAAAACAACATAGTCACCTCTAACATAGCCTGTTGTACCATTATAATTAATTGCATACCATTCACCTGAAGTACCAATGATTTAAATAACCGAACCATGACTAAGGCTTCCAATAATGCTTGTACTTGTTGATGGACCACTTCTTACATTTAATGAACTTGATGGATCATTTAATCTTATTGTTCCAGTTTGTCCTGCACCTGAAACTGTTCCGCCTCCTGCAATAACATAATCCTGTCTTATGTATCCTGTCATTCCATTATAATTTATTTGATACCATTCACCACTTTTACCTACTATTGTAACAGATGCTCCATGTGGTAAACTTCCAATAATACTTGAAGTAATTGATGGACCACTTCTTACATTTAGTGAACTTGATGGATCACGTAAATTAACTGTACCTGTTCCACCTGTTGCACTTGTACCACCAACAATAATGTAATCTTGTCTTACATATCCAGTTGCACCATTATAGCTTATTTGATACCATTCTCCTGAACTTCCAACAATTTGTACTGCTGCTCCATGTGGCAGACTTCCAATAACACTTGAATTAATTGATGCACCGCTTCTTACATTTAGTGAACTTGATGGGTCTTGTAAACGAACTGTACCTGTTCCACTTCCTGCAGTTGATGCTGAACCTGTTGTCAAACTTACAAAATCATTTCTTACATATCCAATACCACCATTATAAGCAATTTGATACCAATTACCTACGGTTTCTAAAATCTGTACTGATGCACCATGCGATAAACTTCCAATTACACTTGTATCAGTTGAAGCACCACTTCTTATATTTAAACTGCTTGATGGATCATTTAATTTAACAACACCAGTAGAAGCCCCTTCTGCACTTCCAAGCATTATAAAATCTTGTCTTATATATCCAACTGTTGCTCCATATCTAATGTAATACCAGTCTCCTCTTTTCTCAAGAACCTGCACAACACTTCCATGGGTAACAGTGCCAATTATATCATAATTTGTTGATGGACCTTTTCTAATATTTAAATAACTAGAAGGGTCACTTAATCTTACTGTTCCATAATAGTTATCTGAATAAGTAAATGCAATATTATTGTAATCATCACGATAACTACTATTTAAATCTTCATAAGCTTGATCAATTTTTGAAGTATCTCTAAGAGCTAATTCAAGCTCTTTTCTAATAACATTTTCAAGATTTGAAGCATAAGCTTCTTCTTCTAATCTGTCCTTATGTCCTTCTTCTCCTCTTAATCCATGAATCAACTCATGAACAAGAATCATAGAATTTTCTGTACTACATTCAATATTTTCATCAATTATAACAATTTGATTAGTAGCTTTACCACCAATTGTAACCCCCTTGTTTTCTTCAGTAAAGCCTTGTCTTAGAACTTTTTCTTCTTTATAATCATATTCATTCCATCCATCACTTCTTCCTAAAACAAGTGTTTTTTCATTAGCAATTAATCCATCTATAATATCTGATGCACTTTTTGAGCCTTTTACAGCCTTTTCTGTACATCTTAAGAATCCATTTTCATCTACATAATATTCCTTATCCGCTGCAGAATTAATTAATCTCAAAATTATATCTCTATCTTTTTCTAAAATCCACACACCATTTCCTGCTGGAATACTATTTTTACTAATCAATATATTTTCATCATTAACAGCAATATCCTTACCTAAAAGAATTCCTACTAAAGCTGCATCATAAATATCTATCTTCTTAGTTATATTACCATCATCAGTTAAATCTTCTTTTGGATATCTATCCTCATCAACCTTTGGTAACTCATTTTTATCCTTATCTTCTTCAACTTAGATTGTATTGTTTTTGCTTTTTAACTATGAACTATAATAGTGCATGAGAGCTATCCCTTTTCAATTTACGCCAAACTTATAAATTCGCCCAAACATAATTAATTTCAAAAAAAATAGCTGTTTCGAAATTTATGTATTTCGAAACAGTTATTTAATAAATCTAATTAGTTATTATTCTTTACAAAATTAAGTCTTCCACCAGCTTTTATAACAGCTATTTCTTTTTCTGTTAAATCAGCTACAACTTCAAACTTAAAGTTCTTAGTTACATCTTCTACTGTAACAACACCGTTAACTAAAGCGTCTTGGATGTTTTCCATCTTAAGATTATCTAACATATCTAATTTATCATAAACAGCAGCATCCTTAAATTCTAATGGAATAATTCCATTATTAATTAAGTTTGCTTTGTGAATTCTTGCAAATGACTTAGCTATAACTGCTTTAACTCCTAAATATAATGGTGCAAGTGCAGCATGTTCTCTTGACGAACCTTGACCGTAGTTTTCTCCAGCAACTATTATTCCACCATTATTATCTTGAGCTCTCTTAGGGAACTCTGGATCTATTGTATTGAAACAGAATTCTGAAAGATAAGGAATATTAGATCTAAAAGGTAATAACTTAGAGTTTGAAGGCATAATATGATCTGTTGTTATATTATCCTCTACCTTTATAAGAACTTTTCCTTCTACAGCTTCACCTAATGGTTTATTTATTGGGAATGGTTTTATATTTGGTCCTCTTACAACTTCAACTTCAGCATTAGTTGGTGCTGGAGTTAATATCATTGAATCATCTATGATGAATTTTTCTGGCATTTCTACTGAGATATCTACATCCATTTCTCTTGGATCTGTAAGTTCTCCCTTAATTGCAGAAACAGCTGCTGTTTCTGGACTTACGATATAGATTTGTCCTGATAATGTTCCACTTCTACCATAGAAGTTTCTATTAACAGTTCTAAGAGAAATTCCATTAGTTCCAGGTGCTTGACCCATACCTATACAAGGTCCACATGAATTTTCTAGAATTCTTGCTCCTGAACTAATAATATCAGCTAAAGCTCCATTTCTAGCTATCATCTCCATAACTTGTCTTGATCCAGGTCCTATAACAAGACTTACGTTAGGATCAACTTTGTTACCTTTTAATATTTTAGCAACCTTCATTAAATCTTCATATGAAGAGTTAGTACAGCTTCCTATGAATACTTGGTCAACTTTAATCTTTCCAGCTTCTTTTACTTTTACAACATTATCTGGCATATGAGGTTTAGCAGTTAATGGTTCTAATTCACTTAGATTGATAGTAACTACTTCATCATATGTTGCATCTTCGTCTGGCTTAAATTCTTTCCAATCTGCTTCTCTTCCTTGTGCTTTAAAGAATTCTAATGTCTTTTCATCACTTGGGAATATTGAAGTTGTTGCTCCAAGTTCAGCTCCCATGTTAGTAATAGTTCCTCTTTCTGGTACTGAAAGTGTCTTAACTCCTTCTCCACCATATTCGAATACTACTCCAACTCCACCTTTAACAGTTAATCTTCTTAACACTTCAAGAATAATATCCTTAGCAGCTACCATCTTGTTAAGTTTACCTGTTAATTCGATTTTTATAACCTTTGGAGTGTTAATATTATATGCTCCGCCTCCCATTGCAAGCGCAACATCTAATCCACCAGCTCCCATAGCTAACATACCAACACCACCAGCTGTTGGAGTGTGGCTGTCAGAACCTATTAAAGTATCTCCAGGAACTGAGAATCTTTCTAAGAATATTTGATGACATATACCATTACCTGGTTTTGAGAAATAAACTCCATATTTTGATGCTACAGTTTGAATAAACTTGTGGTCATCTGCATTTTCAAAACCTTGTTGTAACATATTATGATCTATAAATGCTACAGATCTCTTTGTTTTTACTCTGTCTATCCCCATTGCTTCTAATTGAAGATATGCCATTGTACCAGTTGAGTCTTGAGTTAAAGTTCTATCAATTCTTAATGAAATAGGCTCTCCAACTTTAAGTTCTCCTTCTACCAAATGACTTTTTAGAATTTTGTAAACTAAATTATCACCCATTTTTGTCCCCCTAATTATTTATTTATTTAGATTACTTTTTCTATAATTGTTTATATAAAGTAACTAATTCCTTATCAAATAGACTTCTCTTAAGTCTTACAGACAATGCTCTAACCTTTTCTAATATCTTAGATGCTTCTTCATCAGTTAAATCTATATTATATTCTTTAAACTTATTAATAATTGCAGCTTTACCTGAATGTTTACCAATTACTATTTGTCTTTCCAATCCTACTGCATGTGGATCAAAAGCTTCATAGTTCTTAGGATTCTTTATTGCTCCATCAGCATGAATTCCTGATTCATGAGCAAACATATTAGTACCAACAATAGCTTTCCATATTGGAAGTTCTCTTCCTGATGCTCTTGATACATATTCAGATATTTCTCTAAACTTAGTTGTATCAACATCAACATTTAATCCATATACATACTTAAATGCCATTAATACTTCTTCAAGTGCAGCATTACCAGCTCTTTCACCTAGTCCATTAACTGTTAGCCCAACATGATTAGCGCCTGCTCTAACACCAGCTATAGCATTTGCTGTAGCCATACCAAAGTCATTATGAGTATGCATTTCTATATCAAAACCTGTTCTTTCATATATGTCTCTAATTTGTTCTTCAATTTGGAATGGCCCCATTACTCCAACTGTATCACAATATCTAAATCTATCTGCTCCTGCCTGCTTTGCAGTTTCTATGAATTTTACTAAGAAATCATTATCTGCTCTTGATGCATCTTCACCATTTACTGATACATAAAGACCATTTCTCTTAGCAAATTCAACACCTTCAACCATCTTTTCTAGTACCCATTCTCTTGATTTTCTAAGTTTATTTTTAATATGAATATCAGAAACTGATATTGAAATAGCAACTGCATCTACACCACAGTCAATAGATTGTTCAATATCTGATATAACTGGTCTATTCCATGCCATAATACTTGATTTTAGGTTTCTCTTAACTATTTCTTTAATTGCCTTCTTTTCATCTCCGCCCATTGTAGGAATACCAACTTCAAGTTGATCCACTCCTAAATCGCTAAGCATTGTAGCAATAGCAACCTTTTCTTCATTTGCAAAAACAACTCCTGCTGTTTGTTCCCCATCTCTAAGAGTTGTATCTACTATGTATATTCTCTTTCCATCTTTTCTACTAACTGTCATTAGTAATCGCCCCCATTTATTTTTAATTTGTAAGTTGACGTATGCCCCATGTCTACCTTACAAATTATAAAATTACAATATCTTTTTTACTTACCATTTAATTCTAGCATATTGTTTATTAAATAACAATATATTGAAAATATATTTTTGTATTTTTTGCAAGAACTATACTTACCTCCTTCAACATAACTACAATTATTTTAAGTTTTATTAATAAAATTGCTTATTATTGCAAGTTTTATAAATCATCATTCATCTGCTTTAACCTTCTAAATCAGTAAAAAATATAATTAAGATTAATATAATAATCTTAAAAGTCTCTTTTATACACACTGTATCCAAGTTTTAACAACACCTTATATAAAATATAACTTAATAATATTGAACTTACTATAATTAATATAAAACCAAATACTATAGATTTGACTATAGATGTTGCTAATATCAATGCTCCACCCATACATAAAGCAATAAAAGTTGTGAAAAGAGGCCAATAGGATTTCTTTACAAGTTGTTTTTCTGACTCCCAATCTAGTTTAGGATTAATAAAGTTAATACATATTCCTAAAATTGAATGTAATACAACTGAAAATGGAATTATTATAAGAGATAGTATAAAAACCTCAGGTCTTAATTCAATAAAAAATAAAGCTATTAACGATATTGGTATAATTATTAAATTTATATATACTGTGGATATTATTTTTGATATAATCTGTTTTCTATAACTTATAGGTATGTATTTCGATATATAAAAGTCCTTTCCTTCCCTTGAAAGTGCTAAACCAGCACCAGCAGTTATACTAGTTACAAATCCTACTGCAGTAAATACTATAGATAAAAAAATTGTTCCTCCATAATTTAACTCTAACAAATCCTTTATTCTTTGCCAATCAGGTCCACTAAAAAAAGCAAAAAGTAATACTAAAGATAAATATATAGTTCCAAAGATACTGCTTATCAGAAAACGTGGAGTTCTGAAATTAATTATAAGTTCTTTTCTTACTAGTGCTCTAATCTGACCTTTCTTTTCGTAACCACTATTAAACTTTACTTTTTTCTTCCTTTTCCCAAAACTTCTTTCCCATCTAAACAATAAACTTTTGAAAAACATATGAGGAATTAATTTGTATAATACTACTGCAATAAAAATATTTATAAGAATTGCCAACATCAAAGTTTTAAATCCGTCATTACTCATTAATGACATATAATATAACTTGTCTATAACAAATAAACTACTAATATCAATAGAATTATAATTAAAAATGTAACCAATTAAAAACATACTAAAAACTTTTATTATTACAAATAGCAATATTCCAATTAAGATATAAATACACTTCATTTTAATATTTTGAAACACTTTTAAACAATATGATATACATACGCAAAAAATAGATACCATCGATAATGTAACAACATAAGACATCACAACAATAAAAAATGAATAAACATAAAACATAATATCGTTATTAGATTTTATCCCAAAATACGAAATAGGTATGTATATTAACAAGAAAAATTTCATCCTATATGCCAATACTGTAAACTTACTAAAGAAGATTTCTTTCTCACTAAAAGGTAAATACATAATGGTTTCCAAATCATCTGTAAAATAAAATATGTTTAAAAAATTGAATATACCAAAACTAAATAATGCAATGGTATTAACTATTAAAATTATCTCAAGTATTTCGTTTTGACAATTCATACCTTCAAATATTGGATAACTATATTCTATAGAAGAAATAATGGCAACCAAATACATTAATGCTGTCAAGACACTTCCAACCAAAGATTTTATTGTTTTATTCGTATAATAATAAAAATAGTATTTAGTTAAGGTTTTCAACTTATCCAAACAAACTCAGCTCCTTATATTCACTCATTTATATTACTTTAATTTACATATATAATATTTTAAGTAAAAACTTATGTCAATATTCAATTTTCAATATATAGCTGTACAATAATTTACTTTTTTTATTTTTTTCTGTCATAATATTACATATATTTTTAAAGAAAGGATTGTTTTTAATGAATTATCTATATCTGACTTAGAAAATATAGATGGTGGAAAAGTAAGTACTCTTGATGTTGCATTATGTTTAGGTGCTTTTGTTTATCCCCCTATAGGTATAGTAGGAGCATTCAAAACTTGTAGTGATTATCTTTGTGATAAGTAATATTTATAAAAAAGTGAGAATTCAAATGCGAATTCTCACTTTTTTATAAAATACATCAAAGCTAAAAAACATATTAGCTTCTATTTTATTTAATTGAATTATATACATGAGTATGACTTTCTGTATGAGTAATTCTATCAGCTCTCTCTTGAACTTTTCCTGGTCCAAATCTTTCATCTAAGCTTAAATATCCTGTTACTCTAGATATCCCTTGAATATCTGCACTGCCACACTTAGGACATCTTTTTTCATTATTTTTAAGAGTTTCACCACAATTTTTACAATATCTTATGTGGAAATTAACTCCCATGTAGCTTATATTAGTATATTTGTATGCATAATTGATTATATCCATTATAACCTCACCTGAAGGAGAATCATCTACTTCTATGTAACTTATATGTCCTCCATTGCACATCTTGTGGTAAGGTGCTTCTATATCAATCTTATCTTTGATTGATATAGGGTATTTAACTGGAATATGATAACTATTAGTATAGTATTCTTTATCTGTAACACCTGGAATTAATCCAAATAAACTTTTATCCATCTTAATAAACTTACCTGATAATCCCTCAGCTGGTGTAGCATAAGTACTCCAATTTAAGTGAGTCTCTTTTGTTAGCATATCTGTTTTTTCTCTTAAAAATGAAACTATTTTATATCCTAATTCCCTTGCTTCAACACTTTCTCCGTGATGTTTTCCTATTAGTGCTACTAATGTTTCTGCAAGTCCTATAAATCCTATTCCCCATGTTCCTTGTTTTAATATTGGTTCAATAGAATCATCTTCATTTAAACCTTCAGAGCCTTTCATTAGACCTTGTCCTGCTATAAATGGTAAATCTTTCACCTTCAATTTTTTTAACACGTCATATCTATGTAATAATGACTCTTTTGCTAAATTTATTCTTTCTTCAAGAATTTCAAAGAATTTATTTATATCATGTTTAGCCTGTATACCTATCCTTGGAAGATTAATTGTAACTGGCGCAATATTTCCTCTTCCTGTACAGCCTGGCTCTCCATTTATATTTGACATTAGATAAGTTCTACATCCCATTGTTGCTGGCATATACCCCTTATCATAATATTCTTTATTAAAATCAGCATCTATATTCATAAAAGTAGGATTCATTCTTTTTGCTGCTACTTCACATGCTAATTTATACAAATAGTAATATGGATCTTCTTTTTCTCTATTTACACCTTTCTTTACTCTGAATATTATATTAGGGAATATAGGCTGTTCACCTTTACCTAATCCTTTATTATATTCTTCTAGAAAAGCTTCACACACTAATGCCGCATCTTCTGATTCTGGTAATCCTATATTAACTGAACTAAATGGCACCTGAGAACCTGCTCTTGAATGCATAGTATTCAAATTATATACTACTCCCTGCATTGCTTGATGTATCCTACTCTTTAATCTCTTTTCAACTAATTCATTAATTCTTTCTTCTGGAAGTCCTAATTCTTTAAATTCTTGAATTATTTCTTCTCTTGTTGGTTGAACGAATACAGACATATCATTATCGAAATTAGGATGAGATTGGCCCCCAAACATATCGTTCTGTGTTGATTGAAGAAGTATACATGATAATTCAGCTGCTGTTTCTATTCTCTTAGGTCTGTTAATAGTTCCATATCCAGTGTTAAATCCATTTTCTAACATCTTTCTAGTTGGAATATGAAGACAATTTGTTGTTAGATTGTAACTATCTAAATCATGATAATAAAGATCTCCTACCTCATGAGCTCTTGCTAAATATTTAGGCATAGCAGCTAAGTTATGCCACTTATTTGATTCTGACGCGATTCTTAATAATTTAGAACTAAAATTATTACCTACATTAGCATTATCTCTATCAGTTTCAACACCAATCTTTTCTATAGCTTTCATCAAATCTGACTTTAATTCCCTTACTCTGTTTCTTTCCTGTCTATAATTTGAGTAGGCTACTGCTACTTGAAAGCTTTTACTTTCCTTTAATGCTCTCTCTACACAATTTTGTATTTCTTCGACTGTAATTTTATCCTTTCCAATTGCCTCTATATAGCTTACTGCTTTTTCTACTGTATCTAAAAGTATATCTTCCTCAAAGTTAACAGCAATTTCATTTGCAGCTCCCATAATAGCATTTGATATTTTATCTCTATGGAACTCGTCTATTCTTCCGTCCCTCTTTATCACATATAGCACTAACATCACTCCTATTTCACTACATATAGGATAGGATCTCTTTGAAATCCCACTCTATATATAGTGTATCGCTTATTGTATAAACACCATATATAGTATATATATAAATCACAAAATTTATTATACTTCATTCATCCATATATATCAATATTAACCTAAAGGCAAAAAATAAAAAGAACTCTATTAAATATATATAATTTCTGTATTATTCTTCTAAACTCACTTTTTTTAAAAAACTTAATATTTACCATATTATCCTTTTGTTAATTTTTTCCTTTTAGTTTATAATTAATATATGTAATACACTTTATTTTGTGGAGGTATATATGATTAAAAATATGTTGATTTTAGCTTGTTCTATCCTAATATTTTTTTCATTTTCAAGCTGTACAGAAATAAATAATATAACCAATGAAGTTATTGATACTTCAGCAACTCCTGATACAAAAGAAGAAAAGTACTATAACTATTACACTGGCATCGAATGTTCCAAAGAAGAAGTTAACAATTTTGCATTTATGACTATTATAGAAAACTCTTCCGCCGCAAGACCTCAAAGCGGTATATCTTCAGCAGATATTTTATTTGAAACATTAGCTGAAGGAGGAATCCCAAGATTTTTAGCTCTATTTTCTACTAATTTCCCTTCTATTATTGGGCCTATTAGAAGTATACGACCTTATTTTATTGATATAGTAAAAGAGTTCAATCTTCCTGTTGCTCATTGTGGTGGCTCTACTGAAGCTCTTTCAACTATAAATAATGATTCTTCTATAATTAGTATTAATGAAATTAACTACGGTTCTTATTTTTGGAGAGATTCAAAAAGAAAAGCACCTCACAACTTATATACTTCATCTGATAATATAAAAAAATATATCTCAAATAAAGATATTAATATTACTAAATCTCAATTTGTTTCTTTTGATGATAACTTTTTTAACAATTCAAACTTACAGCCTGCATCAAATATAGAAATACAAATAAATAAAACATATAATACTTCTTATGAGTTTAAAGATAATCTTTATTATAAATTCATGAACTCAGAAAAAGCTATGGATGCTCTAAATAATTCTCAAATTAATTTTTCAAATATTATTATTCAAAAAACACCTATAACATTATGTAGTGATAATTCTCATTTAAATATACCTATTATTGGCAAAGGAGAAGGTATAGTTTTCTCTAAAGGTAAAATGATTAATATAACATGGAAAAAAAATTCTTTAGATAGTAAGATAGTTTTACTTGATAAAGACGGTAATTCAGTTGCCCTGTCTCCTGGAAAGACTATGTGGAATATTGTTGATACTAAAACAAAAATAAAAATAACTAAATAAATTTTCTTGCTATACCTTATCAATAGTGATATAGTTAACCATATCAATAGTGATAAGGTTTTTTAAATTTTATAACTACTATTCATCTAATTTACAGGAGGTTTATTTATGCAAAAAATTGCAATATTAACTGATAGTGCATCAGATTTAACTCCAGAGTTATTAAAAGAATATAACATACATTCTGCACCTTTTAGAATTATTTATTCAGATAAAGAATTTGAAGACGGTGTAACAATAACTCCAGAAGAATTATTTAAATCTTTAGACAAAGAAATTCCCACTACGTCATTACCTAGTGTTGAAAAAATAGATAATATCTTAAATGATTTAGAAAAAGAAGGATATACTCATGTAATTGCAGTACTTATCTCAAGTCAATTTTCCGGTACTTGGAATTCAGTAAGACTACTTGCAGAAGATCATCCTAACTTAACTACCCATGTTTTTGATTCAAAAACTCTTACAATGGCTGAAGGTGCTGTTGCTCTTCATGCAGCAAAGCTTGCAAAAGAAGGAAAAAGTTTTGATGAAATCGTAGAATCTTTAGAAGCTAAACGTGCTTCTACTCAAACATTTTTTATAATTGACACCTTAGAATATCTAAAAAGAGGCGGAAGAATAGGAAAAGTAGCTGGTTCTATTGCTGAATTCCTTAATATTAAACCACTTATAACAATAGATTCTGATGGTACCTTCCGTACTTATGCTAAGATACGTGGGAAAAAGCAGGCTATAAGTAAACTTAAAGAAATTGCTAATGAATATCTTGCAAAAGGAAATTGTAACTTCTGGGTTATGGATGCTGACAATAAAATTGAAGGTGATAATTTATTTAATGCTATAAAGGACTTAGAAAATGTTAATGAAATGCATCGCGGTATAATAGGACCTGCTCTTAGTCTTAATGTTGGTCCAGGTTTAATCGGATTTATCGTCGAAGAGGTTAAATAAAATCATGAATTCTAAAGATATAAAAGCTGAAGAAAAACGTCTATATGAAGAATATAAAAAGAAAGTGAGTGCACTAAAAAAATCCCAAAAAAGTAGTGAAACAGTAGGGCAAGTTTTTACAAAAGGTCTGCTTCCTATATACGTACTTCATATTTTAAGCCTCAGCCCATCAAATGGAAATGATATTTCTCATAAAATTAGTAAAAGAACAAAAGGATTATGGAGTCCTAGTACTGGCGGCATATATCCTATCTTAAAAAAACTTGAGAAGAATGGCGATGTTATTGGCGAATGGGATAATCCCGAAAAAAAATTTCAAAAGATATATCGCTTAACTGACCAAGGAAAAATTAATTTTGAAAACAACAAAGAAATATTAAAACCTAAGATTGAGGAAGCTTTAAAAGTCTTTAAAATTATATATAAAGATCTTTATTAAGATATACTTCGGTATATCTTATTTTTTTTTAGCCATCCTAACTGTTAGGAGGTATTTATTTATGAAAGTTACTATTGTAGATATGAATAATGTTGAAGCTTTTCTTTCTCTTGAAGATGGCAGGATTTTAGCAGTTCCTATAAATACAATTGATAATTCTCAAATTGGAGATACTTTAGAATTTCCTCAAATAGAGTTATCATGTAGTAATAATAGATGCCATTCTTCAACTATAACATCAAATAGTCTAATTGACTTTTTCTAATACTGGCTATAATATAATATTAATAATTAAATAACTTGCTAGGGGTGCCTTACGGCTGAGAAATGATATTTACATTAACCCTTGTACCTGATTTGGTTAATACCAACGTAGGAAAGCATTCTTATATATTATTTATCAAGCATTGTACACCTTCTAGCAACGTTTCTAGGAGGTTTTTTATGAATTTATTTTCTGACTGGTCAGAAAGATTTACAGCTTACTTCGGTAATTTTTCTGATAAAATCAATAACATAATGAATAATTACACATCGTTAGCAGGAATTTTAGGACTAGCTATACTACTAATATTCTTATTTAGAATTAAAAAGATTAAGTTAACTCCTTCTATTATTGCACGTATAGGTCTTGCTCTAGCATTATCATGTATCTTACAAGTATTTAGAATTTATCACTTCCCTATGGGAGGAAGTATTACATTAGGTGGTATGATTCCACTTCTATTACTATCCTTTATGTATGGGCCAGAAATAGGTATGCTTTCAGGTTTCTTATATGGTATATTAAATCTATTTTTAGATCCTTATTTTCTTCATCCTGTACAAGTAATTTTTGATTATCCATTACCATCTATAGCTATAGGTCTTGCTGGATTTTTTAAAGACAAACCTAAGATAGGAATATTAGTTGCATTTTCAACTAAATTTATATGTCACTTTATTTCTGGAATTGCATTCTTTTCTTCCTATGCTGCTGATTACGGAATGAATCCTGGAGTATACTCCCTTGCTGTTAATGGTCCTATGGTCGCTGCAGATTGTATTATATGCCTAGTTATTATCAGCCTAATTCCATTAAATAAGATTATATCTAAATCAAAAACATCTCTTACTTAAAATGCATATAAAAATGACCTCTTTATTATTCGAAAGAGGTCATTTCTATATTATTCAACTTCTATAGCATTTACTGGGCAGCTTGATTCAGCATCTTTTGCTTCATCTTCACATCCTGATGGAACTTCATTAACAATTACATGTGCTTTTCCATCATCTTTAATTTCAAAAACTTCTTCACATATTGATGGACATAATCCACATCCTATGCACGTCTCTTGATCTACTTTAGCAATCATAATATGTTCTCCTTCCTAACTAAAAAGTTATTCACAAACATAGTATTTCCCAAAATCTATATCTTACTAATATAATCCTTCAAAAATAAGTGAATATAGTGGATTATCTAAAACGTATTTTTCAGCTTCACCCTTTTCTAAAGCTTCTGTAAATTCTAAATCAATAGGTAATTCTCCTATTAAAGGAAGTCCTAAATATCCTGCATGTTCTTCGGCTGACTTTTTACTAAATACATGTACTTTTGTTTCACATCCTGGACACACTATATATGACATATTCTCAACAACACCCTTCACTGGTATTGAAACTTTTTCTGCCATATGAACAACTTTCTTAACAATCATAGAAACCATGTCCTGCGGTGTTGATACTATAACTAACTCTTTTAACGGGAAATCGTTCATTACTGTTAATGCTATGTCTCCTGTTCCTGGCGGCATATCTATTAATAAATAATCTAATTCTCCCCATTCTGTATCCATATACATTTGATTTAATACACCTGTAATTACAGGACCTCTCCATATAACTGGCTGATCTTCTACTTGAGTTACTAAGTTTAAAGACATAACCTTTATTCCTGTTTTAGTTTCAACTGGTGTAAACTTAACGCTTTCTTCATTGATTGGTGTTATTTTTGCCCTTTGTTGATTAATTCCAAAGAATCTTGGCATAGAAGGTCCTGTTATATCTGCATCAAGTACTCCTACCTTATAACCTTTATTTTTTAATACAGTTGCTATAACCCCTGTTATTGTAGATTTACCAACTCCACCTTTCCCGCTTATAACACCAATTATATTTTTTATATTTCCATACTTAGGTAATACTTTTATCGAAGTCTCACAAGATGTTATTCCTTGTGAAGAACATTTATCTCTACTTGCACAATTTTCACAATTACTCATACTCTTTCCTCCCACTCCAAATTACCAGTTTTCTGGTTTTACATTTGGCTCACTTACAGTTATATTCCAACTTTTATTTTGATAATTTCCCTGGACATAATAAGTTTCATAGCTCTTATTTACTTTATCATCAACAATTATAGTTGTTTTAAATACTTTTGTGCTATAACCTCTGTTCTTAACTGTAACAACAGTATCATAGTCACTAGTATCACTTTGGGTTATCGTTGCTCCAGGTATCAACTTATTCATATTTTTTTCAAATGTTTTTATATCTACTGAGAACATATATTTAAGACAATCTACATCCCCATTTATATTAATTCCTACTTTATTATCGCCAGAATTTAAAACATCTTTTTTAACTTTCAATACTTCTAAAATAGAATTATAATAGATATCTTCAAAGTTTTTAGGTTTTCTTATTGTTGATAAGTTCGATAATATTGTATCATCTAGCTTCTGCGATATTAAATATACATTATCCTCATCATAAAAGTTCCCAACACCTCTTTCATCTACACTTACAACATAATTATAACTTTTAACTTCATCCCCTACATATACTTCAACTAAATAATCTGGATCTAAACTAGTCTTTTTCTCTTTTATTTTTCCTTTGCTTAAAATCCTATACACATCTTCAATAGCGTTATTATCATTCATAATAAATCTAAATCCCGAATCTCTAGTACTTTGTATAATTATTTTTTCAACTTTATTTTCCTGTATGTAATTAAAGTTATCATTCTTTAAATTCAACTTTACTAGCCCTTTGTTAAGTAAACTACACCCTGAAAGGGAAGATGCTAATAATACTACTAAACATAATAGTAATAGTCTAAATTTTTTCACTTTATTTTCTCCCTTTTTAATATAATTATTATAATACATAATTAGGAGAAGCTAATAATCTGCCTCTCCTAACATATAAATTATAATACTTTAAAGCTTTAATATCAATTCCTTATTTGTTAATACTTCTCACAATGATATCGAATACTGATACCATATCATCATTATAATTATCTTCTTTTACAATAAAAGTAACCTTAATTCTTTCACTCTTCTCCATAGGAATATAATAACTGCTGTTAATATAGTTATAACCATTGCTGACTTTTGTTTTATATTTTACCTTAATTCCTTTTTTATCACCAGACTTAAAATTTTCAACATCTTCTTTGTCACGTTCCAATATCATATTATTAACATCTGTTTCAGCTATAGTTTTTATATCATGTTCATTATTATCAATCAATTGAATATTTCCAATGATATTATTTGTGCTATCTTTAAAATCAACTCTATAAACATCTGTTCCGCTAGAAACTACTTCTTCAACACTCCAGCTTTCAGGCAGTTTATATGAATACTTTCCATTATTTAAATAATATTCTTCTAGTCTTCCCATATTCTGATTTATGATAGCCATATCTTCAAACTTATTATTGAAAAATCTCTGAACAAATATTAACGATATCATAAGCACTGCTAATATAAAGGTAACTGTTATCTGCTTCTTATTCATAGAAAATTCTTACTTCATAGGTACTACTATATTTGAATTTTTATAATCATAGAACATTAACCAACAGCCTACTTTTCCATCATCTGAACCAACCCATGTAACAAATCCTGTCTTACCAACATAAGGTTGTTCATCCTTATTCTTATTACCTGGAATTCCATATACTATATATTTAAGGTTACCTTTTGGATCACACTTATATCCAATAAAGAAATATCCATATTTCTTTATGTATGGATAATAATTAAGCATTGGATAATATGCCACTGTATACTTATTGTAATCAGCAGTATTACACATATCATCTATTCCGCTTATTTTAATCTTATACCATTTGCAATATTTAATTTCTTTAAATTTGCCTTTAACTTCTTCAAATCCCTTTACAATATTATTGAAGAACTCACCTACAGCTCCTCTTAATCTAAAATCATATGGATCTATATTTTGGTCAGTTCTTAAATTATTAATACTTTCTTCATAATCTGCAAAGTCTTCTTGAGTTACTGATTTATCTACTTCAACTTCAACTTCAGCTTCACCATCTTCTGTTGATTTTTCAGCACGTTTACACTCTTCATCACAGATTTTATCATATTTATTCTTATCATCTTTATGATGGTCATGATTATCTTTACAATCTTCCTCTTTCTTATTATCTTTATGAATCTTATCATCATGATGCTCAACCTTACATTCATCTTGCTTATAGTCCTTTTTATCATCATGATTATCCTTACATTCTTTCATATCATCATGCTTATGATCTTTTTTATCTTTATTTTCTTTTTTAGAGTCTTCTTGTTTGCAATCATCCTTAGACTTAGCCTCTTCTTTAGCTAATTTTTTATATTCAACTGGTTTATCCTTATCAAAACATTTTACAATCTTGGCTTTTTTCCAGTCTTCTTTTATGTTCTCATTATTCATAAAACCATACATTAAAAATGATAATTGCTCATTTTTATGTTTACATATTGCTGCTCCGGATATCTTTTCATAGGAAAGATTTAAACCGGCTATGTCATTGATATAATACTCTTTTATGGCTTCGCCCTTTCCTACTTCATTTACTTCTAGTTTTCCTAAATCTATTATCTGCTTTACTTCTTTTTTATAACAAATAAGTACTATTGTATAATTTTCACTTTTCTTTAAGTTCTGTGCATAAAATGATATCTTGCATTTATCACTTTTAGCCTCTATCTTCGCATAGCCAGACAGTGGTTTTTCATCAGAATTAGAATGATTATTTTCATCCTCCTGTAAAATTATAAAATTTCTATATAATTTATTATGTGTCAAACCCCTATTCCCTCCACATATATTATTTCAATACATTATATGCAAAGAGTCTTAATTTATTCTCTATATACGAAGACTATAAAATTATTATCTATCTAAATTCAGTAATCTTATCAGATAATGCTGCAAACTCTTCTAAACTTAGAGTTTCCCCTCTTCTTTTTGGATCTATTCCTGCTTCTTCATAAGCTTTTTCTAAAACCTCTTTATTCATACCAAGGAATTTAGTTGCATTCCATAAAGTCTTTCTTCTCATATTGAAAGAATGTCTTATTATTTCAAACATTAAATTTTCATCTTTAACCTTAACTCTTTTTTCTTCTAATCTATCTAATCTTATTACTATAGAATCAACCTTTGGTCTTGGTATAAAACACGCTGGAGGAACCTTTCTTATAATCTTAGTATCACAATAATATTGCACTAACAATGAAAGCGAACCATATTCCTTACAGTTTGGTTCTGCATCTATTCTTTCTGCAACTTCCTTTTGTATCATTATAGTAAGAGATTTAAAATTATAATTTTTCTTTAATAGGTTAACTATAATAGGTGTTGTTACATAATAAGGTAAGTTAGCAACAAGTTTTACGCTCTTTTCATCACCTATAACTTCATTAAAATCAACCTTTAAAGCATCTTTATGTATTAATGAAAAATTCTCATATTGTCCTAATTCAGCTTCTAATATAGGAATTAAGTCATTATCTAATTCTATTGAAACAACCTTTTTTGCCTTTTTTAATAATTGAGCTGTTAATGATCCTACTCCCGGACCTATTTCAATTACAAGGTCTTCTTCATTAACATCAGCTCCTGATACTATATCATTTAAAACTGAATCATCAATTAAAAAGTTTTGTCCTAGACTCTTTGAAAATTTAAAGTTATACTTATTAACCAGTTCTTGTGTCTTATAATCCTTTATATCCATAAATTATTCTCCTAATTCATTGTGTATTACATCTATAGCTTTTACAAATTCTTCTTTTGTTATAGCATAGTTATTAAGTCTTGATAACATTTGATTTGCATTTCCATAGCCTATACCTAATTCTTTTCCTAACATTATTCTTCTTTTCTTAGAATCTATAGACCCTGTTAACTTAAAGTGGAACATATCATCCATTGTATAAAATTCATTCTTTTCTTCTATTGTTACTTTTGCATTTTCTAGTGCCTTTAAAATTACTTCAGGCGAAGCATTTTCTACACCAATATCTCCATCTTTTAGTCCATCTTCTTGAGCGATATAAGCATGTTTAACACCTTTCACTCTCTTCGAGATAATACTTCGTATCTTTTCTCCAGCAAAGTCTGGATCAGTTAAAACTATTACACCTTTTCTTTTTTGAGCTTCTTTTATTCTATCTATAATTTTTGCATTTATTCCAAATCCACTTGTAGCAATAATTTCTGCATCTACTGCTTTTTTTACTGCTGTTATATCATCTCTGCCTTCTACAACAATAACTTCTTTTATCAAAATATTACTTCCTTTCATTTTTACCTATACTTAATTTACAGATATTAAAGTATAATGTCAAATTTACACTTATAATATATTTATAATTCTCACTAATATTTTTGTAAATAAAAAGAACTAGCCTTTAAGCTAGTCCTTTTTAAATCCTTTACCATTCACCTGGGTACGCCCTTATGTTAACTTCTACATTGTGCTTTCTTCCCCATTTAGTACATTCAGCTTCTGAATTAAAGTAAACATCTATTATGTTTCCCTTTATTGCTCCACCAGTATCTGATGCAACAGCTAATCCATACCCACTTACTTCTACTAAGCTTCCAAGAGGAATTACTCTTGGATCAACAGCTATTGTGCTTATTCCGTTAGGATTATAAGTTACTGCTTTTCCTGTTGCAGTTAATCCTCCACCAGAATATGCAGTAGCTTGAAGATATAATGTTTTCTTTGATAAATAAGCTTCTCCGCTCCTGCTTGTTTTTTGAACAGCTCCTCCTACAGTTACTTTTTGCGTAAGAGGTTCACATACAGGCGTTTCGCTTATTTTATCTTTAGATATTATTTCATTATCGTGTTTAATTACCTTATATGCAACTTCTTTTTTACCTACAGTACCTTGTTGTACTACTTCTCTGTAAGTATTAACTTTATTGTAGTCTATAGTTTGTTCTGTTTCGAATGGTATTTCTTCAATTTCTTGAACCTCTTCTTCTTGAACCTTAACTACTTGGATATCCATATCTGATGTTATTGCAGTATCTTTTTGAGGTTTAACAATATCTGAGTCTTTATACTCGATCCCTTCCTCTTTAAAGTTATCTGCCTCTGCAAGTAGCATGTCTCCTATTGTGTCTTCAGCTGTTGAAATTATTCGCTCTTCACCTGATATAACAACCTTGACTTGTACAGCTTTCTTTACCGATATAGTATCATCTTTTGATATTTTGGCTTCTAGTGATGGATGCACCTTATCTTTATTAGAAACTTCTATTCCTTGTTGTTGTAGTGCACCTCCAACAGTCCCCTTATATGTGACAAAAGTTTTTTCAATTCCATCAAAATTAACTTTTACCGTTTTTCTCATAGAAATAACTCCAACTGCTATACAGCATAAAGCAGCTATTACTCCTAATATTATCTTTGCCTTCGGACCGTTAGAAAAACTTTTTACTAAGTATTTCTTGAATTTTTCTACCATATAAATTCCCTCCTTTGGCAAGAGCGTCCTAAGAATTATATCTTAAAATCAGATATTTTGTCAAATCCAGACTCTCTATCATGCTTGGTAAACCTTGCATTTTCAACCTCTTAGCCTTAATCATCAAAGCATTATTTACCAGAGTTCATTCAGTGAAGATTCTTTGCAACCAGTCCATAGGTTTACAAATATTATTTAACTTTTATTTACTGTACTAATATATATTACTATTTTTTTCCATATTAGTCAACCTTGCAAAATTCTCATTGACTTGAATATTTAATTGTTTAGGGTCTATTTCCTTAATATCAGCTATTTTTTCTATTATAAATTCTATATAATCTGATTTATTTCTTTTCCCTCTGTTAGGTTCCGGCGCCATATATGGACAATCCGTTTCTACTAATAGCCTGTCTAAAGGTACTTCTTTTACTACATTTACAAGTTTTTTAGCATTTTTAAATGTTATTACACCAGTTATTCCTATATAATATCCAAGTTTTAAACATTCTCTTGCAAACTCAACGCTTCCTGAAAAACAATGTACTGTTCCTTTAACTTCAGGGAATTCCTTCATTATATTTAATGTATCTTCATGTGCATCTCTATCATGAATTACAACAGGCAAATTTAGTTCTTTAGCAAGTTCCATATGTTTTCTAAAAACTTCCCTTTGAACTTCCCTTGGAGGATTTTCATCCCAATAATAATCTAGTCCTATTTCTCCAACTGCTATTATCTTTTTATTAGCTTTTATCTTTTCTCTTATTTCATTTAAAACTTCATCATTAAATTCATCTGCATTTTCTGGATGTATACCTAATGCTCCATAAATAAATTCCCACTTATTAATTATGTCACAAACCTTATTTATACTTTCATAACTTGAAGCACAGTCTAATATGCCCACCACTCCATTATTATGTAATTCGTCTATAAGCTCTTCCCTGTCTATATCAAAAGCTTCATCATCATAATGAGCATGAGTGTCAAAAATTTTATATTTATTTCCCATAAAAACATTCCTTCCAATTTATCTATATATTACATTATATCAAATAGGATGACTTAACAAAAATCACCCTTCTACCAAAGTCCTTGAAGCCTTCTTAAGTGATTCTCATAGTCTTTAACTACTCCCTTAACATCATTTAAAAGACTTTCTTCTAAATTTTTATTTTCCTTAATAAACTTATTAGCATTTTTTTTACCCATTTCCATAGCCTTTATTGCATGTTCTAAAACTTCTTCATCCGTATCTGCTGTCAGTAATTTTATTTTTTCTAAAAGTTGTCCCATCCCCCCCATAATTCCAACAGAATCAGCAGCATTTCCTCCAAGGTCATTTATTCTTTTTGTTATAACTTCCTCATGTTTCCTAAAGGATTCAATTATCCTAGTAATTTCACTTTGAAGTTTAAGTGACTGAGCTTTTTCTAAATAATCTTTAAAAATAGTTCCTCCCATATGAACTCCTTTTAAAAACTTGTTCATCTCTTGTATAGTCACATTTTTATCCATAAAGTTCACCTCTTTATAGATATTTTCTTTCCCTTTTTTATTTATATACATATTTTTTTAATTATTTTGACACACAACTGTCATAATTAAATATTATATTAATACTTGTAAAGTAGTTAAAGCATTATTATTTACCCCTAACTACTCAACATTTGTTTGAATAGTTAAAGCAGAGTACCATATCCCCTATTGATGGTACTCTGTTTTTTTTATAATTATTTATTGTTTATATTCCATCTTTAACTTATTTATTTCTAAGTCTATATTAGATTTATCCACCTTTGTAAATAATACTTCTAAATTTTCAATTCTTCCCGAAGCTTTCTCAATATATCTCCAGTCAGACTTCTCTATCCCAAAGGACTTCTTTATCTTATCAGATGATCCAGGCATAAAGGGTTCAAATAAATTAGAAAAGTTTATTATTAATTGAACGCAAGTATATAAAGTATCTGCACATTTACTTTTATTACTTTCTATAGTCTTCCATGGCATTTCATTATCAAAGTACTTATTTGAATATTTAACTAATGTAATTATTTTTGAAAGTCCTTCCTTAAATCTTCCTTCTTCGATTAAATCACCTACATCAAAATAAAGATCAAAAAGTTTATCTTTCATATCTTTTGACATCTTGCCTTTTGGTATTTTTCCATCAAAATTTTTCTTAATAAATGTTAATGTTCTATTTACAAAGTTTCCATACTGACCTGCTAAATCATTATTATTTACACTGATGAATTCTCTCCATCTAAAATCTGAATCTTTCTTTTCTGGTCCATTCATAATCAAATAATAACGCAATGAATCTACATTATAATTTTCAGTAACATGATCCACCCATATCGCCCAATTCTTTGTTGTAGAAAACTGTTTACCTTCTAATTTTAAATATTCACTAGAAACTTCTCTTATATTAGGATGCTTTATTCCAAGACCAGCTAAAAGTCCTGGTAAAATTACTGTATGAAAAGGAATATTATCTTTTCCATGGACAAAGTAAACTCTGCTATCATCTCCACCCCAATATTCACGATAGTCTTCTCCTCTTTCTTCAAGACATTTCATACTTGCTGTTAAATATCCTAATACAGCTTCAATCCATACATATATCTTTTTATCTTCATATCTTTTTAAAGGGACATCTACACCCCAATGAAAATCCCTTGTAACAGCTCTATCCCTTAAACCTTCATCTAAGTATCTTTTTGTTATTGCATAAGCATTTTCTCTCCATCCCTGCTGTTTTATAAATAGCCTTCTAACATCATTTTCAAACTTAGATAATGCAAAAAATAAATGCTTACTTTTCTTCATTTGAGCTTTTCCTTCACAATATCTACTTCTAGTATCTATTAATTCATCAAAATCACTTGAACAAGTCTGTTCAATTTCCTTTTCATATATGTATCCTTTATTATATAAATCCAAAATAAACTCTTGAACCTTTTTCATATGATATTCTGTATGAGTCCTAGTAAATAAATCAAAAGAAAAATTCAACTTATTAAAACACTTAACAAGTTCATTATGGTACTTTTCTGCTGTTTCTTCCGGAGCTTGTCCTTCCTCTTTAGCTTTATTATCAACTAACGTTCCATGAGAATCACTTCCTGATATAAAAACCACATCATCTCCCATTAACCTATGATATCTTGCTAATACATCTCCTGGCATTAATACTGCTATTCTGCCTAAATGAAGTGGTCCATTGGCATAAGGCCAAGCATTTCCTATAATTACATTCATAAAAAGCACCTCCAAAAATAAAGCACTATACAGATTCCCTATATAGTGCTTCAAAATATAACTATCTTACTATACTTCCTGTTGGTAAATCACCTGGATCAACAGCTTTTAATACGCTGTCATCATCAGTTGATGCACAAAGAATCATACCTTGAGATAATTCTCCTCTTAACTTAACTGGTTTTAAATTAGCAACAAGAACAACATTCTTTCCTACTAATTCTTCAGGTTTATAGAACTTAGCTACTCCTGATACAACCTGTCTTTCTTCTCCACCTAAATCTACCTTTAATTTAAGTAATTTTTTAGCTCCCTTAATAGGTTCACAAGCTAATACTTTAACAACTCTTAAGTCTAACTTTTCAAAATCATCTATAGTGATTTCTTCTTTTATAGGAGTTATTTCTCTCTTAGCAGGCTTATTAGCTTCTTGAATTTTTGCTAATTCTTCAAGCTTAGCATCAACATCGATTCTTGGGAATAAGTTTTCACCCTTAACAACTTTAGTGCCTACTACAGTTCCATCAAAGCTATTTAATGATTCCCATGTAGTGTTGGCTGCTGATATTTGTTCATTCATCTTCTTAGCTGTATCTGGTAAGAATGCTGAAAGTAATACTGATGCAAATCTTAAAGATTCTGCAAGGTTATATAGTACAGTTCCTAATCTTTCTTTCTTTTCTTCATCCTTAGCTAATATCCAAGGTGTTGTTTCGTCTATATACTTGTTAGCTCTTCCTACTAAATCAAATATAGCTTCAAGAGCTGATGGAATTTGTAATTCATCTATAAAAGCTTCAACCTTCTTAGGAGTTTCTAATGCAAGGTTTACTAATTCATCATCAATAGCTTCTTTAGCTGTTGGTGCTGGAATAACTCCACCAAAATATTTTTCAATCATTGCAACTGTTCTAGATAAAAGGTTACCTAAATCGTTACATAAGTCTGAGTTTATTTTCTTTATAAATACTTCACTGTTGTAAGATCCATCTGAACCAAATGGTATTTCTCTTAATAAGTAATATCTAACAGCGTCAGCACCAAATTCATTAACTAGAGTTACCGGGTCAACAACGTTACCTTTTGATTTTGACATCTTTCCTCCATCAACTAGTAACCATCCGTGACCAAATACCTTCTTAGGTAATGGTAAATCTAAAGCCATTAGCATGATTGGCCAATAAATTGTATGGAATCTTAAGATATCCTTACCTATTAAATGTACATCTGCTGGCCAGTACTTCTTAAAGTTTGTATCATCATCACTTCCATATCCTAAAGCAGTGATATAGTTTGATAATGCATCTATCCAAACATAAACAACATGACCTGGATCAAATGTTACTGGAACACCCCAGTCAAAACTTGTTCTTGAAATACAAAGATCTTGTAATCCTGGTTTTAAGAAGTTGTTAATCATTTCATTCTTTCTTGATTCTGGTTCTATAAAACCTGGATGTGACTCTATATATTCAATTAACTTATCTGCATATTTGTTCATTTTAAAGAAGTAAGCTTCTTCTTTTGATTTTTCAACTGGTCTTCCACAGTCAGGACACTTACCATCTACTGCTTGAGTATCAGTCCAGAAAGATTCACATGGAGTACAGTACCATCCTTCATATGATCCTTTATATATATCACCTTTGTCATAAAGCTTTTTAACTATGTCTTGAACAGCTTTTACATGATAATCATCAGTAGTTCTTATGAATTTATCATAGCTTATGTTCATCATCTTCCATAGCTCCTTGATTCCTGCTACTACTTCATCTACGTGTTCCTTTGGAGTAATACCTTTTTCTTCAGCAATTCTTTGGATCTTTTGACCATGTTCATCTGTTCCTGTTAAGAACATTACATCAAATCCTGATAATCTCTTGAATCTAGCAACTGCATCTGCTGCAACAGTTGTATAAGTATTACCTATATGTAGGTTTGTTGATGGGTAATAAATTGGTGTTGTTATATAATATGGTTTTTTACATTCGTTACACATTTTTTAATCCTCCTAAATTTTTTATAAATCTATATTTGAAATTATAAATTTTTCTATGTTTAGCTTCTTTAATAAGAAATTCTGGGGTAAATATCCTTGCCGCATCTTCCATTTCTTCTTTCGAGTAATCCTTAATGTTAACTTCTAGCAAATTTCTTTTAATTATGTTAGATAAATCTTCAGCATATTCATCCTTAAAATCTACTACTTTAATTTCATTTAGATTGTTCATTATAACCCCTCTCAAGAACTATAAATAGTTTTCAAAATAACTCTAAGACTCTTTGACTCTAAAACTCCATGACTCTTTAGAGTTAAATTAAAAAAGTCTCTATATAGGTTAGTTTACCTATATAGAGACGTATTAATCAAAAACGCGTTACCACTCTATTTTTTCTTTACCTCACGATAAAGAACTCACTAAGTGACTATCATCACCTTACAATATAACGGTTGCTCCCGTAACTGCCTAATTAAAACTTTAACTCAACAGCTCTGCTCCAAGACCATCTTCATAAAGTTTCATGTTATCAGCTTTCACCAAAATACTGACTCTCTTTGAACATTCTTCTCTATTACTCTTCTCTTCTTAGCATTTTCAATATAATGATAAATCAAAAAAATACCTATGTCAATTACTTTTACCATTCGCAACACCTATACATATATGATATAATACTTACAAATAAAATGGAGGTGCAGACATTGAAAAAACTTTATCTACCAAAGGTTGGACTTCGAAATTTAAAAACAGGATTAGCTGTTTTTACTTGTATGACTTTATTTCAAATATTGGATAGAGAAAGTGCATTCTTTGCTTGTATCGCTGCTGTTATTTGTATGAAAGATACAATAGAAAGTTCTTATTCAATAGGTAAAAATAGGCTTATTGGTACATTTATTGGAGGGCTTATAGGAATATTTTTAGTATTAATTATTGATTATTCTCCAATGACTGATACTTTCAGACCCCTTATAACTACCCTTGGAATCATTTTATCAATCTATATTTTTACTATTTGGAAAAGGCCTTCTGCTGTTATAATATCATGCATAGTTATTTCAGGTATAATGTGTGGCTACTCTGGTAATGACTCAATAACTTATGCGGTAAAAAGGATGTTTGATACAAGTATTGGCGTTATAATTGCAATTCTAATAAATAAATATATAACTCCACCAAAGAAAAAAGTCAAAGCTTAAAATAAAAAGTGTCTCTCACAATCTTGAGATGACACTTTTTTACGTCTAGTAAGTTATAAAATTTTCTTTTTTATATTTATTCTTCTATTCCATCAACTGGTTTTCCTAGGAAATAAACTGCTACTGTTAAAACAACAACTGCCATTGGTAATACTATATATATTGGTAATCCAAGTCCAACTGGAATGTATCCAAATAATATAGTAAATGCTGCAACAAACAATGCATACCATATTTGTGTCTTAACATGATCAATATGATTACATCCAGCTCCCATTGACGAAAGTATTGTTGTATCTGAAATTGGAGAACAGTGATCTCCAAAAATTGCTCCTGTAAGCACTGCACTTGTACTCATAACAACATAACTCATCTCAGGATTTATAGCATAAGCTAAAGGAATTGCAAGAGGCATTAAAATCCCCATTGTTCCGTAAGCTGTCCCTGTAGCAAATGATATTACTGCACCAAATACAAATATAACACTTGGTAATAAGAATCCTGGTATTGAATTTGATAATAAACTTGTCAAATAAGATGCTGTTCCAAGCTCCTTAATTACAGAACTTAATGACCATGCAAGTATTAATATAACTCCTGTTATAATAAGACCTTTCATACCATCAACCCATACATCTATAGCTTCTGATATAGTAAATATCTTCTTACATACTGCCATTGCAATTGTAACTATACTTGTAAATAATGCTGATTGAAATAATGCTACTGAAGCATCTGCATTACTAAAAGCTTGTTGAATTGCATCAAATGAAAATAATGAATTATTGAAAATTGCTTGAACAGCTACATCTTCTCCAGCCATCACTGTTGAATAACCACTGTAATAAAAACTTGCTAAAGCTGATAAAATTAATGTTCCTATAGGAATTATTGCATTCCATATACTTAATTTTATACCTTCTTTAACTTCTATTTCTTCTTTCATTTCCTTACTTAGTTTAACATCATCTGATGCCTTATGTCCTTGTCTAGCTCTAATTTCAGCTTTTCTCATTGGTCCAAAATCTCTAAGCATTAAAGAAGTAATTACTACAAAAGCAAGAATTAATATGTTATAAAATCTGTAAGGTATTGTTTGACAGAACACTCCAAATGCATCTGCATTTACACCAATTCCAGTGAAGGCATCATTGATTAATCCTACTTCAAGACCTACCCATGTAGAAACTATTGCTAAGCCTGCTATAGGTGCTGCTGTTGCATCTATAATAAACGCTAGTCTTTCTCTAGAAACCTTCATCTTATCTGCTACTGGCTTCATTATTGGCCCTACGATAAGTGAGTTTGCGTAATCATCAAAGAAAACTATAAGTCCTAATAACCAAGTTACAATTTGAGTACTTCTTGGTGTCTTTGCCTTTTTAGCTAAAGCTTCAGCTACAGCCTTTGCTCCACCCATTTTAGAAACTAGATTTATAATACCTCCAATTATTAATACTTGAAGAACTATACCTGCATTCCATGAATCTGCTAACGAATCTAATGCTCTTTGTGCAAAATCTAAGAAAGAATGTATTAAAGCTCCAAATACATTATAATCATTTAACTGAAGCATAAAACATCCAGCTAATGCACCAATAAACAATGATATAACAACATTTTTAGTTATGAATGCTAAAACTATTGCTACAAGCGGGGGTATAATAGTAAAAATACCGAAATTGGCAGCATTGTTAGCAACTGTTTCTGCATCTGCTGCAAATACTACTGTAGATGACATTAAGCACATCATTACAGTAAGTAAAAATAATAAATTTCTTCTTCTGTTCATCTCAGAACGCTCCTTTGTAATTTTTTTATAAGAGCGAGATACTAGCTATCACTATAAGATACAAAGTTACTAACACTATACTTTTTCCCGAGGGAGTAACTTTGTACCACCTCTCAAAAGGTCCTAAAAAATAATTAGTATTCTCCTACAGAAAATTTTTATTTTTAACGTCTTTATCGACTTACATATCAGAAAGTCAGTAATACTAAGTGCTCGCTTTCAAAAAACTCTATACTTTCCTAGACGTTAAAAAAAGCCATGAGTAACACTCAAGGCTTTATAATATACAAAATTAAAAAATTCCTGAATGATAGCTCAACACAAATAACTTGTGACAGTCTTATACATATTCTGCATAAGCCCAGTCTTAGGACATTAAAGCGTTATTCCTAAACTTCGGCGGTAATTCCTTTTCTATCGCTTCATTCTGCTTAGATCCACAATAGTACTAATAAGTACCGCGCCTCTATCTCTGTCTTATTTATTTAAATTTATTATAAGTGCATCTTTTTAATTTTTCAAGTATATTTTTACCATTTTAAAATTTAAGAATTAATTCTCAAATCAAATTTTGCTGAATCTCTATTAATAAAGTGAAATTCTGTACTATTTTTCAGACATGAATTTTTCAATATCTTCAACTGACTTTATCATATTCTTAGTTAAAACTTCTGCTCCATCCTTAGTAACTAATACATCATCTTCTATTCTAATTCCTATAGATTCTTCTGCAATATAGATACCTGGTTCAACAGTCCATACCATACCTTCCTCAAATACAGTATTTCTATCTGATCTATCTATATCATGAGTATCAAGACCCAAACCATGACCTATACTATGCCAGTAATACTTAATTACTTCCTCTTCTTTTTCAATAAGTCCAAGCTTAATACATTCTTTAGCTATCATATCTTTTGCCTGCTTATTCCATTCTAAGAACTTAACCCCTGGCTTAATTAATCTTATACATTCTTCATTAACTCTTAAAACTGCTTCATAAACTTCCTTTTGTCTTTCAGTAAACTTACCGCTTACAGGGAAAGTTCTTGTTATATCAGCATTATAGTAATTCCATTGAGCGCCTAAATCAAAAAGAATCAAATCTCCATCTTTAATTTCACAATTATTATCAACATAGTGTAATGTTGTTGCATTCTTACCTGCTGCTGCTATAGTTTTAAAGGCAAGGTCTTTAGCTCCATTTTTCTTACATACAAAATCAAAATAAGACTCTAATTCATATTCTTTCATACCATCTTTAGCATTTTTCATTAAAGTGTTTACGCCTTCAATTGTTATATCTATAGCTTTTTGCATTTCTGCAACTTCTTCCTTAGACTTAATTTGTCTTAAAGGAACTACCTTTGGGAATACGTTCTTAATTTTAACAAATGGATACTTTTCTGAAATAGATTTTGCAAAAGTTCCAACTATGTTATTTAAACTATTAAAGCTATCTCTCTCCATATCTAAATAAAGATTTACTTCAGTCATTCCACCAAATAACTTATTTAAGAATCCTTCAAAAGAATCTTTATAAGTTACATTTTCAATTCCTGAAATCTCTTTAGCTTCATTGTCTCTTAGGCTTTTTCCTACCCATCTTTCCATTTCTTCATCTATAACTTTAAGATAAACATATTCTTTAACTTCTCCATTTATCTTTGTAAATACAGCTATATGGTCTTCTTCTTCTATTCCTGTAAAATAGTAAAAGTTTCTGTTTGGAGTGAATGGATATAATTCATCCGCACTTTTCTTTGGTGCATTTCCAGCAAATAATATTACTATTGAATTATCTTCTATAGTTTTCATTAGTTTTTCTCTATTACTTTTAAATACAGTATTATTCATTAGCTTTACCATCCTTTTCTAGTTTTAATGATATTATACTACTTTCCTTCACCTCAAAAAAGAGCACCATAAATATTATGATACTCTTTAATAATTATTAATCTGCCTCATATAATCTGTAAGCAGCCTTATTAACTTTTGGATAAAATACTGCAATAAGTACAGCCATGATTATACTAGCAATTAAAAATACTATTATATAGTTATTTAATAAGAAACTTATAAGTGCCAATAATCCTCCTAAAGCAAAAGCTGCAAACATTAAAATTAGAGGAAGGAAGTTCTTTTTAAATATATCCTTTTCTGTATCCCACTCTAATTTAGGTGATCTATAATCTAAAAACAATTCTATTATTGCAACTAGTCCTACAGAGAGTATTGAAATAATTCCACTCATTATTAACAAAATTAATGATGTATTCAAAAGAGCTAGAGCTACTATAATAACCAAAGCTGCAAGTTCATTAATTGCTACTGAAAGTATTACCTTTGCTTTAATTTGATCTTTTATAGGTACTGGTATATACTTAGAAACCATAAAGTCTCGTCCTTCTCTTGAAATAGCTGTAAGAGCAGCTCCTCCACCACATACACAAAGGATAGAAAATCCAAAAATTACTGTAATGATATATCCATAGTTTGCACTATCTTTCATAAATTCCGAAAGCATATCTATCTTATTTCCCGAAAAAAATGCTATTCCAAAAATAGCAGGCATATAAATCATCATTGCTATACAGTTTATAAAAAACTGTGGTGTTCTAAACATCATCTTTAAATCTTTCATAATAAAGGCTTTAACTGGAGAACTGCTTTTAACTTCCTTATTAATCTTATTAGTTTCAAAAACATTTTCTCTTTTACTATAAGTCTCTGAAATACCCATAATACTCTTATAATATATATTTCCACCAACTATATATAAAACTGCAAATACACATAAACTAATTACTAAAACTATAGCAAGATACTGTAATCCCTTTAATTCAGAACTATATAATAATGCTTTTGCTGATAATGTACTGGTGAAAAATAAATTTCCCATTACATCCATAAGGCTATTATTTCCCTGCTGCATTAAACTTTCAATAGTTTCTGCACTGTATGAACCACCAGCTGTATTTTGATTGTAAATATTAAAAACTATAATAACAACAAGCATTAAAACACCACTTATCATTGTAAACGCATCCTTATGTTTAGATAAGTTTGTAAATCTCATAAGCAGCATACTTATTAATACAGCAATAGCCATAGGTACTATTGGTACCAAAAGAAAAACTAATATTGAATATATATAAAACATTATTCCTGCCTTACTTAAAATTCCATATCCTATCAAAGGAATCACTATCATAAGTGCATACATATACATTTCAATTAAAATAGTTATAAACTTTCCAAATATAACTTCAGAACTTTTAAAAGGTAAAGGTAATATTTGTTCTATGTCATTAGAAAAATAAAATGTATTTAATACACTAAATACCCCAAAGAAAAGGATAACAGTTGAAGATATAAGTACTATAAAACTCAAAAGATATCCCTCTTGATTTATAGCTGCAAGAGGTGCATAAGATGATAAAACTATAGTTAAAAAAGGAGTTGAAATACAAAACATCACCAAAACAGTTAAAAGCGCCATCTTAATCCATGACATTTTTTTCTTTCCACCTAAGCCTTGTTCAAGGGCATTTTTAACAAAGTACTTAGTTATAATCTTTAATCTACTCATCTTCAGTTATCTCCAAGAACATTTCTTCTAAGGATTCATTTTCTTTAAATTCTTTTCTCATATCTTCTAAAGTTCCATTAAAAATTAACTGCCCCTTATTAATTATTGCAACTTCATCACATACCTTTTCTGCAACTTCAAGTACATGAGTTGAGAAAATAACTGTATTACCTGCATCAGCATGTTCCCTCATCATTTCTTTTAAAGTAAAAGCAGACTTTGGATCTAATCCTGTTAATGGCTCGTCCAAAATCCATACCTTAGGATCATGAAGAATAACCCCCATAACTACTATCTTTTGTCTCATACCATGAGAATAACTTTGAATTTTATCTCCTAAAGCTGTAGTCATCTCAAATCTTTTCGCAAGTTCTTCAATTTTACTTTTTCTTGTATTTACATCAACATTATAAACATCAGCCATAAAGTTTAAGTATTCAAGACCTGTAAATCTTAAAAACATATCTGGGCTGTCAGGTACATATCCAAACTGTTCCTTTGCCTTAACAGGCTCTTTTGTAATACTTATATTGTTAATTTCAACATCACCTAATGTAGGCTGTATTATTCCAGTTATCATTTTTATCGTTGTAGTTTTTCCAGCTCCATTTGGTCCAAGAAGCCCTAAAATCTTTCCATCTTCAATATTTAAGTTAAGTTTATTTACTGCATTATCTTTGCCATTATAACTCTTCGTTACATTATCAATTTTAACCACGACTATACCTCCATTTATAACATATTATGCTAATTCAAAAAGTCTTTTCCTTTATTTTACTCTATAAGTAATAATCTTACAATAGTTATTGCAAGAATTATAGCTGTCATATCCGCCATTATTGCTGCCCATACTGTATGTCGTACTTTCTTTACTTTTACAGCTCCAAAGTAAACTGTAACAGTATAGAAAATAGTTTCAGTTGTTCCCATAATTACTGAAGCTGTTAAGCCTATAAGAGTATCTGGTCCATAAGTTTGAATTATATTAGTAAAAATAGCTACGGCACCACTTCCAGACAACGGTTTTATAAGAACTAAAGGAAGAAGTTCTTTCGGAAGACCTATTGCATTTGTAAAAGGGGCTATAAAATTATTAATAATATCAAGAAGATTAGCATTCTTAAATATTTCTACAGCAACTATCATTGCTAAAAGATAAGGAAAAATGTTCATACATACCTTAAGACCATCTTTAGCTCCTTCTATAAACCATTCATAAACTTTTCCGCCTTTTATCATTCCGTATCCAACTATTACAATAACAATTATTCCAATAATACTTTTAGTTATATATCCATCCATAAATCCACCTCCTAAAAGTACCTTTGAAGTATTTTGCAGCACACAATTCCAACTATAGATGCTCCTAAAGTTGAAAGAATAGCTGGTACTATAATTATTCCTGGATTCTGTGAACTACAAGCTGATCTTATAGATAAAATTGTTGATGGTACAAGCTGAATACAAGCAGCATTCATAACAAGAAACAAGGCCATATCATTACTTGCCACGCCTTTTTTCTCATTTAACCTGTCCATCTCTTCCATAGCCTTTATTCCAAAAGGAGTTGCTGCATTTGATAATCCCATCATATTAGCTGTAAGGTTCATAACTATTGCCCCTAAAGCTTTCTCATCTTTAGCGGCATCCTTAAATAATAGTTTTAATACTGGTCTCATTACCTTTGCTATTTTTTCTGTTAACCCTGACTTTTCAGCAACCTTCATAACTCCACACCAAAAACACATTATTCCCACAAGACTTATAATTAACTTTACAGTACTTTCTGTTGAGTTAACTATAGTGGTAGAAATAGTATCTCCATTACCTGTTACTAAAGATACTAATAACCCTAAAAATATAAGTACAAACCAAATATAATTAATCATTTTCTCCTCCAATATAATTATTGTTATTCCTTTAAATATATGCCTTGCACTTAGTTTTTAGTAGTGTTACCATTAATATATAATTATTTTTTACTAAAGGAGATTACCTTATGGATAACAATAACCTAAAAATAGCTCAACAAGATATCGATGATGCATTAAAAGCTGTAGAAGATTTAGAAAAGGCTGCATCTGATGGAAATTTCACTAAGGAAGATATTAAAGAAAAGTTTGTTTCTTTAAATGAAAAAGTAAAAAAATTAGAAGATATATTAAAGAATGAAGGAATTCTTTAATTAGAGATAACAAAAAGGAGCTGAATTTCAGCTCCTTTTTTATAAAATCTATTTTGTACTATCTCTCTTAATTAATTGATAATCAAGAACATATTGATCTTGGTCTAATGGTTTCTTATTAAGAATCTTTATAAGCATTCTCATAGCAACAGAACCCATATCATAGCTTGGTTGCGCTACTGTTGTTATCTTAGGATAGAATATTGCTCCTGCATTATTATTATTAAAGCCTATAACGCTTACATCTTCTGGAACTCTTATTCCATTATCTCTTAATTCATTAATAGCTCCCATTGCTATTTCATCTGATGCACATACTATTCCATCAAATTTCTTTCCGCTTTCAATAAATTTCTTAACAGCAGCTACTCCTGATTTAACCTTTAAAGTATCAAAAAATACTAAGTCTTTATCTTGTTCTAGAGATGCTTCTTTTAACGCTTTCTCAAATCCAATATATCTTTCTCCCCAAGCATTCATTACTTTGGTATCAGTTCCTATATATGCCAAATTCTTAGCTCCACCCTCAATTAAATGCTTAGTTCCTTCATGAATAGCACTAACATTATCTATAGTTACACTTGGAAAATTTTCATTTTTGTCTTTACTTTCAACAAGAACTGTTTTTAAACCAAGTTCATTAATTGTATCAATTATTTCTTCATCAAGTGAACTACTCATGTAAATTACACCATCTACCATCTTTTCTTTTAGTACTCTTAAATATTCCTTTTCTTTATCTGAATCAAAATCAGAATTACAAAGAATTACGTTATAATCATATATATGAGAAACATCCTCAGCACCTCTTACGATTTCAGGATAGAATTGACTTGATATATCAGGAATTAACATTCCTATTGTCTTTGTTCTTTGAGTTTTTAAACTTCTTGCTACTATATTGGGTCTATACCCTAACTTCTTTATTGCATCTAAAACCTTTTTCTTTGTGTCTTCATTTACTACATCGATATCATTTAACACTCTTGAAACGGTTGCAATAGATACTCCAGCTTCTCTTGCTACATCTTTAATAGAAGTTGCCATTTATTTATCACTCCCATTTATATATATTCTGATTATATTATTATAACCTAAAAATTGAGGTAATAACAAGAAAATATGATTTGTTTCATAGATTTTGTACTTTTAAATAAAATCTAGGAAGTCACTTTGTCAACCATGCAAAAAAACAGGTATCATTTAATTACGATACCTGTTTTGATAATTATCTTACTACTTCAACATCCATATTTAACTTTTCACCATTAATAGTTGTTTCTGTATAGCTTCTATCAGTACTTCCATATACAACTTCAACAGTTAAAGTTTCTTTCTTAATTGTATCTTCAAATTTCTTAACAACATCTAATAACATGTCATTATCAGCTACATAAAGAGTTATCTTATCTGCAACTTCAAATTCTTTTTCTTTTCTCATGTTTTGAATCTTAGAAATCATTTCTCTTACATGACCTTCTTCTTTAAGTTCATCAGTGATATGAGTATCTAAAACAACACCAATTTCACCTTCCCCTGCGAAAGCATATCCTTCTAATCCTTGCATTGTAACAAGAATGTTTTCAGAGTTTAATTCTATTTCAGTTCCGTTAGCATCGATAACTTCTACTTCACCTGCTTTAAGCTTTTGAGCTAATTCCATTTGATTCTTTTCTGCAATAGCTTTTCTTATAGCTGGTATAAGCTTACCGTAAGTTCTACCAAGTACAGGTAAGTTAGGCTTTAATTCAAAGTTAACATGTTCTGAAAGGTCAGCACCAAACTTGATTGACTTAATATTTAACTCATCAGTTATTATGTCACCATAATATTCTGGAAGCGATGCAGTTGAAACTAAGATTTCTGAAAGTGGCTGTCTATTCTTAATGTTAGCACCATTTCTTGCACTTCTTCCTAGTTTAACTATTGTGTAAGCTAAATCCATTTCCTTTTCAAGTTCTGGATTTATAGCTTCTTCATCAACTGTTGGCCATGTACATAAGTGAACACTTTCTACAGCGTCTTTATCTAAATTAACTACTAAGTTTTGATAAATTTCTTCTGTTATGAATGGTACGAATGGAGCAGCAATCTTAGCTAATGTAACAAGTGCTGTATATAATGTTACGTATGCACCTATCTTGTCATCAGTTAATTCTTGAGACCAGTATCTAGCTCTATTTCTTCTTACATACCAGTTAGATAATTCATCTGTAAATTCATCAATTGCAAGAGCTGCATTAGTGATGTCATAAGCATTAAGCTTTTCATCTACAGTCTTAACTAATGTATTTAATTTAGACATTATCCATTTATCCATTACATTTTCTGATTTGAAATCTTTGTATTCTAATGGATTGAACTTATCTATTTCAGCATAAAGTACATAGAATGAGTATACGTTCCATAATGTACTTAAGAACTTTCTTTGTGATTCTCCTACATCATCAGTTGAGAATCTAGTTGGTAACCATGGAGCACTAGCAGTGTAGAAATGCCATCTTGTAGCGTCTGCACCTTGTGAAGCTAATACTTCAAATGGATCTACAACATTACCCTTAGATTTAGACATCTTTAAGCCCTTCTTATCAAGAACGTGACCTAAAACTATACAGTTTTCAAATGGGTTTCTATCAAATACTGCAGTTGAAATTGCAAGTAATGTATAGAACCATCCTCTAGTTTGGTCAACAGCTTCTGATATAAATTGAGCTGGATAGTTTTGTTCAAATAATTCTTTATTTTCAAATGGATAGTGTAATTGAGCAAATGGCATTGATCCTGAATCAAACCAACAGTCAATAACTTCCTTACATCTATGCATTTCTTTTCCACAGTGTGGACATTTTAAGTGAACATTATCAATGTATGGTTTATGAAGTTCTATATCTTCTGGAACATCGATTCCCTTTTCTTTAAGTTCAGCAATGCTTCCTATACATTCTTTATGTCCGCATTCACATTCCCATATTGGAAGTGGAGTTCCCCAATATCTATCTCTTGAAATACCCCAATCGATAACATTTTCTAAGAACTTACCAAATCTACCTGTTCTAATGTTATCTGGATACCAGTTAATCTTATTATTGTTTTCTAGAAGTTTATCTCTTAGAGATGACATTCTAACAAACCAGCTTTCTTTTGGGTAGTAAAGAAGTGGTGTGTCACATCTCCAGCAGTGTGGATATGAATGCATGTGTCTTTCTGACTTGAATAACTTATTGTTTTCTTCTAGCCACTTACAGATGCTTTCATCACATTTCTTAACGAACTTACCTGCCCATGGAGTAACTTCTTCTACAAATTTACCTTCTTTATCAACTAAGTTAATGAAAGTGATTCCATTTTGCTTAGCAACTAAGCTATCATCTTCACCATATGCTGGTGCAATATGAACTATACCAGTACCATCAGTTAAAGTAACGTAATCTCCATGAATTACTTCGAAAGCCTTACCTTCAACTTTACCAAAAGGCATTAATTGTTCATACTTAGTTCCAAGAAGTTCAGTTCCCTTAAATTCTTTAACTATTTCATAGTCTTCTCCAAGAACTTTGTCAGCTAAGTCTTTAGCTAATACGTAAACTTCTTCTCCAACCTTAGCTTCGATATAAGTATAAGCTTTATTTATACATAGAGCTAAGTTTGATGGTAATGTCCAAGGAGTTGTTGTCCAAGCTAATATAAACTTATTTTCTTCTCCTTCAACCTTAAATTTAGCTATCGCAGTTAAATCTTTAACATCTTTATATCCTTGTGCAACTTCATGCGAAGAAAGGGCAGTTCCACATCTTGGACAGTATGGCATAACCTTATGTCCTTCATATAAAAGTCCCTTATCCCACATTTGCTTTAATGCCCACCATACTGATTCTATGTATGGATTGTGGTAAGTTACATATGGATTTTCCATATCAACCCAATAACCAATTTGTTCAGTCATCTTTTCCCACATGCTAACATATGTGAAAACACTGTTCTTACATTCTTTAACGAATTTTTCTACACCGTATTCTTCTATTTGTTCCTTACCTGAAATTCCAAGTTTCTTTTCAATTTCAAGCTCTACTGGAAGTCCATGTGTATCCCATCCAGCTTTTCTTATAACTTTGTATCCCTTCATAACTTTGTATCTTGGGATAATATCTTTCATAACTCTTGTTAAGATATGACCAACATGTGGCTTACCATTTGCTGTTGGAGGTCCATCATAGAAAGTGAAATATTCACCATCTTGATTCATATCAAAATTCTTTTTAATAACATTATGCGCTTTCCAAAAATCTGCCACTTCATGTTCCATGCCCACAAAGCCCTTTGGTAGTTCAACCTTTTTGTACATTTAGATGCTCCTCTCTAATTTTGTATATAATTTTCTTAAAAACTTGCTTTTTTATTTCTATATAAAATAAAAAAACCTCATCCAAAAGGACGAAGTTATTATTCGCTATACCACCCATGGTAATGCGTCTCTATTATATAAACTTGGTAAGACGCTTCTTTCAAGTACTTTCATACTATATATTCTTTAACGCAGAAATACGAGAAAACCTACTAAGTTATATAACCTTTCAATTTCCAGCTCCTAGGTGATATTCATTAAGATTTTCTATAGTTTTTCACCTGCCAACTACTCTCTTAAAGACAAATACTTAATTACTTTTCCTAATCATAGCTTTTATTTTAACATTATATATCACCATTTCAATATTTGTCAATTAAATACCATATTATTTGAATATTTTTTTTATCGTGATATACTGTATATATATTCTATAAAATGAAATTAAACCAAATTGGTTTGATAATATAAATTTATACAATGAAACCCTATAGAAACCGTAGGCTGCTTTATACTTCATACATAATTATCTTAGCAGCTAATCCCTTCCTATAGAGTTCTTAAATATACTTTATTAACTCAAATGAAAGAAGGTTTATTATGTCAAATTTAGCATTTAATATTTATGAAAGAAAAGAAAATGAAAAAGCAAAAAATTTAAGAAAGAACGGAGAAATTCCATGTGTCATTTATGGTGATGGTATTGAAAATTCACTATCTACAAAAATCCAAAAAAATGACTTATTAAAATTAATGAGTTGTAATACTACTAGTTCATTAATTCCTTTAAACCTTAATGGAGATACAAAAACTTGTGTAGTAAAAGAAATCGAAAAAGATGTGTTTGGTAAAGTCATTCATGTAGATTTTCAATCAGTAAATAAAAATGATGTAATAAGATTAAAATTACCTATAAACTTTATTAACGAAGAAAGTCTTGAAAATAAGAGATTAGTTTTAGAAACTTTCAATGCTGAAATAGAAATTCAAGGAATTGCTTCAGAAATGCCTGAAATAATAGAAGTTAACGTTGAAGGTTTAAATTTTGAAGATAAAATTCTTGCAAAGGATATTAAGCTTCCTCAAAATATTAATTTAATCACAGATCCAGAAACATTATTAGCAATTATTGCCGGTTCAGATAATGATGCAGATGATGAAGATACTGATGAAAATACAGAAAATTCAACTGCTGAATAACGTCACCTTTCGACAAAATATATGACAAAAATAAGAAGATAGTCCATATATCTTCTTATTTTTTTATTACAATTAAAAAATAGCCATAAATTAACATTGACTTCCTTTTTTTATAGTGTTTTAATATAGTCATGGATAGTTTATATCTATCCGCTCCCCTTATTTTTAATTGTATTTGTAATAGTACATAAAAATAACATTAATAAAACCATTCCTTAAATTGTACACTAGAATTTAAGGAAAAATCCCAATAACTTATTGTTTAGGCGATTATATCTCCCAGCCAACCTATTCCCCGTAGGTTGGCTCTTTGTTTGGTCAAAATTAATTAAAAGCATTATAAATTGCTTGAATACCTCTTTCAAAATCATCATTTTCAATTCCTACTAAAATATTCATTTCAGATGATCCTTGATCTATCATTCTTATATTTACATTAGCTTCACTTAATGCTGAGAATACTTTTGCAGCAACACCTTTTTGTTTAGCCATTCTCTTACCTACTGTTGCAATTAATGCCATGTTAGGATGTACAACTATTGAATCTGGATTACATGCTCTCTTAATTTCTTCAACAACCTTATCTCTCTTATGTTTAAGTTCACTGTCTGAAATTACTACACATACAGTATCAATTCCTGATGGCATATTTTCAAATGAAATATTATTAGTTTCTAATACTGAAAGAAGCTTTCTACAGAATCCTAATTCTGAATTCATCATTGCTTTTTCTATTGATATAACTGTAAAGTCTTTCTTACCTGCTATACCTGTTATAGTTTTACATTCTTTATCATCTATATCTTGTACTATAAAAGTCCCTTTATCTTCTGGCCTGTTAGTATTCTTTATATTTATTGGAATACCAGCTGCTCTTACTGGGAATATTGCATCTTCATGAAGAACTGAAGCTCCCATATATGATAATTCTCTTAATTCTTTATATGTAATTTGATCTATAGCTTTTGGATTATCAATAATTCTTGGATCTGCCATTAAGAATCCTGAGACATCTGTCCAGTTTTCATATAAATCGGCATCGACACTTGCTGCAACTAATGCACCAGTTACATCTGAGCCACCTCTTGAGAAAGTCACGATATTTCCATTAACATCTGCTCCATAAAATCCTGGTATTACAGCTTTTGGAGTTTTAGATAATACTGCTTTTAAAGCTTCATTTGTTTTTTCTAAATTTAAAGCCCCATCTTCATCAAAAACAATTACGTCTTTAGCATCAACAAACTCATATCCTAAATAATTAGCCAATACTAAACCATTTAAGTATTCTCCTCTACTTGCCGCATAATCTTTTGAAGCGCCATCTTCAAGATCTTTTTTTACTGCATCTAAATATTTCTTTATTTCAAAGTTTAATCCTAGTTCACTTACAATTTCAGTATATCTACTTTCAACATGTTTAAATACATCATCTAAAGATATTCCTGTTTCAACGTGTGCATGACAAAGATATAAAAGATCTGTTACTTTTGTATCTTTTTTATTTCTCTTTCCTGGTGCTGATGGAATTACATACCTTCTTGATTCATCTGCACATATAATATTTTTTACCTTCTTAAATTGTGAAGCATCTGCTAAAGAACTTCCACCAAATTTTGTAACTACTGTACTCATTTTTATTGCCCCCATTTTTTTATAACACTATAATGATAATTCTACCAATTTTTTAGATATTTTCAATAGTTTTTGTATATTTTCCTATTTTAGATTTTTTTATGCACAATAAATGCAAAAGTTTTTTTAAATATATAAATATATATTTTTTACTGATATAATCTTAATGAGTCTTTTATTGAAAGGAGATAATATATGACTAGTAAGTTTTATTTACATAAAGGAAAAAATAAAAAAGCTGAGAACGGACGTCCTTGGATCTACGTTGATGAAATTGATGAATATGATGGCGATTATGAAAATGGAGATATAGTTGAAGTATATAATCATAAGCACTATTTTATAGGTAAAGGTTATATAAATGATAGAAGTAAAATAACTATCAGAATAATGACTCATGATAAGAATGAAGTAATAAACAGAGACTTCTTTAAGAAGAGATTCAAAATGGCTTGGGATTATAGGAAAACTATTATCGATACTTCTTCTTGCAGATTTATCTTTGGTGAAGCTGACCTTTTACCTGGACTTACAATTGATAAATTTGAAGACTACTATGTAATTCAAATATCAACTTTAGGAATGGATAAATATAGAGATATAATAGTAGACCTTTTAGTTAACGAATATGGTGCTAAAGGAGTTTATGAAAGAAGTGACATTGCAACTAGAGAAATTGAAGGTTTAGAACAAACTAAGGGATTCTTAACTGAGCCTTTTGATACTAACGTTCTAATAACTGAAAATGGAGTTAAGTATATAGTTGATTTAGAAAATGGTCAAAAGACTGGTTTCTTCTTGGATCAAAAAGAAAACAGAGCTGCAATACACAGAATTTGTAAGGACAAAGATGTTTTAGACTGTTTTACTCATACTGGTTCATTTGCATTAAATGCTGGAATTGCTGGTGCTAAGTCTGTTCTTGGTATAGATGTTTCTCAACATGCAGTAGACTGTGCAACAAGAAATTCTGAACTTAACAACTTACAAGATGTAGTTAAATTTGAATGTCATAATGCCTTTGATGTTTTACCTGCTTGGTCAAAAGAAGGAAGACAATTCGATGTTGTTATATTAGATCCACCTGCATTCACTAAATCAAGAAACACTATTAGAAATGCTCAAAAAGGTTATAGAGAAATTAACCTTAGAGGAATTAAAATGGTTAAACCAGGCGGATACTTTGTAACATGTTCATGTTCTCATTATATGAGCGAAGAATTACTTAAGACAACTATAAGAGAAGCTGCACGTGATGCTCATAGAACTCTAAGACAAGTAGAATTTAGAACTCAATCAGCAGACCACCCAATTCTTTGGAACTCTGATGAAAGCTACTACTTAAAGTTTTTCATCTTCCAAGTGGTTGATGAGAAGTAAGGATTGAGAGGTTGCAGAAATGCTTGATTTATTAGGACTCGAAAGCATTTTATACTTACTGAGGAAACCTCATAAAGTACCTCAAAATATCACAAAACCGTGATTCAAAGTGGTAAGAAAAGTGGTAAGTCTGAGTGGTAAGTACCTGAAATGTAACGAGTGGTAAACTTATGGGGAAAACGATATGTTCTATTTGAAGGATAACGGGAAACTAACAAAAGACTAACCATGGACTAACAAAGAACTAACCACACGTATCTTTCTTTTTCAAATAAGAGATGATAATATTATTGTGGCAAGAAAAACAACTTACAAAAAGTTACAAATATATACGGAATGACTACGGTTTGGCTACGGTATTGAGACTTTTTTTTGAAAAGGAAGCTATGATATTATTATTATTATTATGGAAGTAATGAACAGAGAGTAATCGAGAAAATTCGGTTGCTCTTTTTGGTCTTACGTCAATATATTGGACACAAAAAGTCAAACTTTTTTAATTATACACTTCTAGCTAATAGCTCACATTGTTCTGGAGTCATGTAATTTATAGCTGAATGTAGTCTTCTTTTTTTATTGATGAATGAAAAGATTCTATACAAGCATTATCATAAGGACATCCTTTTTTACTAAAGGATTG
>CAKVFO010000004.1 GCA_934746785.1 uncultured Clostridium sp.
TGATAAATAAATATAATAAGTTACTCAACGAAGAAGAATGTGGACTGCATAGAATAGTAAAGACTAAAGAAGAAAAGTTGTCCGGCTATCTTTATAAAGAAGAAAAGCATTTGGACTTAGAAATACCAAAGCTTTTTCATGGTGATAATCTTGTAATGGAACTTACACCAAAAGAGATTCAAGGTTATTTTGAATTTATAAAAAATGCTGAAGGAAAAGTTGGTATTGTAGGTCTTGGACTTGGATATTTAGTTCAGGAACTAGCAAAGAAAAAAGAAGTAACTGAAATTGTTGTTTATGAGATAAGTAGTGAAGTTATTGAAATTTACAAAAAGAATTTTAAAAATAAGAGAAAAGTTAAAATACTTCAGCAAGATGCTTTTAAAGCTGAAAAACAAAAGTTTGATTTTTTCTTTGTTGATATATATAATGAGCAGCTTACAGAAAAGTGTGCTGAAGACTATAAGATATTTACTAAGATTCATGAAATTGAAGAATATTCTTTCTGGGGAATGGAACATTTCTTACTAAGCTGTAGTTACGAAGAAATAATATGGGTGTTCATACCAGAACTCTGGATGGATATGACTAAAGATCTTTCAAGAGTTTTAAGTGAATCTGGAAATTTACAAAGCTATAAACCTTTAGAACCTCAACTTGTAAGTAATGTTCTAGCAAGGTTTAAAGAAATTTTAAACGAAGGTGAAGAGGACTATTAATAGTTAAGGACATATAAAATTAAATATCCATTTATTAAAGTTAAGGGATTCAACAGTTGAATTCCTTTATTAGCGTTATGCCTCTAAGACTCTAAAGAGTTATAGAACTTTAGAGTCTTAGAGGCATAATGCTATTTTTGTATACAAAAGATACCTCTTTGAATATTATGTAATATAAAAATAATTATATATGACTTAAATAGATAATTGTGTTTAGGAGAAATTTTTATGTTATATAGAGGAAGCAGTGGTGAAGAGGTAAAGCTATTGCAGTAAAAATTAATGGTAAAAGGATTTAGCTGTGGAACAGCAGGAGCTGATGGTGTTTTTGGAAAAGCAACCTATGATGCAGTTATATCATTTCAAAGAGTAAATGGACTGCAGGCAGATGGCATTGTTGGAAATGAAACATGGAACGCCTTGAATAGCAGTAATGGCTCACTTAGAGAAGATGCTTATGATTGGTATAGGTCAAGAGGACGGTATAGAGAAAGGCAATCAGGATATATTCCAAAGCCAGGGGATGTAATTCTTTTTCATAATGGAAGGCTGTTTAATCATTCAGGAATAGTAGAACGTGTAGAGAAAGATATAATATATACTCATTGAAGGCAATGTATCAGATTCAGTATGTAGAGGAATTCACCTTATTTCAGAAACTAAAATACATGGTTATGGAATGAATGGAGGAAGTGACAATGAATAATATTCTCTAGAATAAGAGAGTAAAAGAATAAAAGAAGGAGTGTCGTTGAGACACTCCTATAATAGAACTATTATTTAACAACTATATTAACAAGTCTTCCTTTGATAACAATAACTTTAACGATATTCTTACCTTCAGTAGCAGCTTTAATATGTTCATCTTCTAAAGCAGCTGCTTTAATTCCTTCTTCATCTAATCCAGAAGGGATGTTAATTCTGTTCTTAATCTTACCATTAACTTGGATAGCTATTTCAACTTCATCTTTAACTAATGCGCTGGCATCAAATTCAGGCCATTTTTCATTAAATACTGTTGAAGTATTTCCAAGTAAACTCCATTGTTCTTCTGAGAAGTGAGGAGCAAATGGTGCAAGAAGTTTAATAAAGTCAACACAAGTTTCTTTTAAGAATTCAAGGTTTAAGTTATCGCCTTGAGTGTATTTAGAAAGTGCATTAACAAATTCCATCATTCTTGCAATAGCAGTGTTAAATTGCATCTTATCTGCATCTTCAGAAACACCCTTAATAGCGGTATGTCTCCAGAAGTTTAATTCTTTTTCTTCTTTATCAATTGTAGTTTTGCCTTTTCCTGATTTAATCTTTTCATTAGCAGTTTCAAGAGTTCTTTCTATTCTGTCTATAAATCTAGCAACAGACTTAACTCCATCATCACTCCAAGCTCCACCTTCAGTGTAAGCAAAACCAAACATTAAGTAAACTCTAAATACATCTGAACCATATTCAGCTATGATATCGTCTGGTGCGATAGTATTCCCTTTAGACTTACTCATCTTTTGTCCGTCTGGTCCTAAGATAAGCCCTTGGTGAGTAAGAGAAGTAAATGGTTCATCAAATTTTAAGTAACCCATATCTCTTAATGCCTTAGTTATGAATCTTGCATAAAGAAGATGCATGCAGGCATGTTCTGGTCCTCCAACGTACTTATCTACTGGAAGCATCTTATTAATCTTTTCAGGATCAAATGCCATATCCTTATTCTTGTTATCAGGATATCTTAAGTAATACCATGATGAACATACGAATGTATCAAGAGTATCACATTCTCTCTTAGCTGGTTTACCACAGTGAGGACAAGTCGTATTTACAAATTCATCACATTTAGCAAGTGGTGATTTTCCATCTGGAGCAAATTCAACATTGTATGGTAATTCAACTGGAAGATCTTTTTCAGGTACTGGAACAACACCACAATCATCACAGTAAACAACTGGGATTGGAGCTCCCCAATATCTTTGTCTTGAAACTAACCAGTCTCTTAATCTAAAGTTAACCTTCTTGCTTCCTAAGTTGTTTTCAGCTAGCTTTTCAACTATTTTTTCTTTAGCTTCAGCAGTAGTTAAACCATCAAATTCACCTGAGTTAACAAGTATACCATGTTCACAGTAAGGAAGTTCAACTTCTTCACCTTTCTTATTAGTTATAACTCTTTCAATTGGTAAGTTAAACTTAGTAGCAAAAGCAAAATCTCTTTCATCATGAGCAGGAACTGCCATAACAGCACCAGTACCATATGATGCAAGTACATAGTCAGAAACCCATATTGGAACTTCGCGTCCGTTAATTGGATTTATAGCATATGAACCAGTAAATACTCCTGTCTTTTCTTTAGAAATAGATTGTCTTTCTATTTCAGATTGTTTTGCAGCAGCTTCTTTGTAATCTTCAATAGCTTGCTTGTTTTCAGCAGTAGTTAACTTTTCTACTAATTTATTTTCAGGTGCTAAAACAACATATGTAACACCATTTAAAGTATCAACTCTTGTAGTAAATACATTAAAACTTAAGTCAGAATCTTTTACTTTGAAAGTAACTTCAGCGCCTGTAGATCTACCAATCCAGTGTTTTTGCATGGCAACAGTTTTTTCTGGCCAGTCTAAAGTATCTAATTTATCTAATAATTCATCAGCATAATCAGTTATTTTAAAGAACCATTGAGTAAGCTCTTTCTTAGTAACTTCAGTTCCACATCTTTCACATTCACCTTCAACAACTTGTTCGTTAGCAAGAACTGTGTTACATGATGGACACCAGTTAACAGGAGCTTTCTTTCTGTAAGCTAATCCATGTTTGTATAATTGTAAGAATAACCATTGAGTCCATTTATAATAATCAGGATCACAAGTTATAACTTCATTTTCCCAGTTAAACATAGCTCCCATAGATTTTAATTGCTTTTCCATTGTTTCAATGTTCTTATAAGTAGAGTCTTTTGGATGAATACCAGTTTTTATAGCATAGTTTTCTGCAGGTAGTCCAAAAGCATCAAATCCCATTGGTTGAAATACATTGTATCCTTGCATTCTCTTAAGTCTTGCCCATGAATCAACTGGAGCATAGTTAAACCAATGTCCTGCATGAAGTTTAGCTCCTGATGGGTATGAGAACATTTCAAGAGTATAAAGTTTTTTGTCTAAGTTATCTGGATTGAATTTGTAAGTATCATTTTCTTCCCAGATTTTTTGCCACTTCTCATCAATAGAAGTTCCGTAGTTTCCCATAATATATCCTCCTAAATATTAAAATATAGATAATAAAAAAAACCTTCCATCTCTAATTCAAGAGACGAAAGGTGAATTATTTCCGTGGTACCACTCTTATTAGGATAAAAATTTATCCTCACTCAAAAACTATAACGGGTATATCCGTACCTGCTTCTAAACAGGTAAGCTCATAGACAAGTTCCCATAATTTTAACGTCACCTTACACCAGCCGATAACTCTCTAAAGATAAAATATTACAGTACTACTTCTAATCTAAGCCAATATATAATTATTAACAATATAAGTAATTATATAAGTTTAAATAATTAAAGTCAACAATAACTATTATTTATCTTGAAGCTTTTTATAAACATAAAAAGGTATTCCCATAAGCATTAATATAAATACCCACATAGCAGATTCTGCACCAGAACCATAAATTATATATATTGCATAGAAAAATGCTAATAAAGAGAAGAAGCTATGTTTAAGAAATTGAATTAAACTTAATTTTTTACCTTCTTTATATGTAAGAATTATTTCTGCACAAGCACTGAAAGCATAAGCAGGAATAAAGGATAATGTAGCTAAATTTATCATAAAATTAAAAGCATCTGTCAAGTTAGATACATAATTAAGTATCATTAATAAATTAGTACATAAACTTGAAATTATAAGTGCAGTAACTGGTGTCTTGTATTTAGGATGAACAGTAGCGAAGAATTTAGGAAATAATCCATCTTCACCAGCAGCATAAGCAGCTCTTCCTGTAGTTAATATCCATCCACTAGCAGCACCAGCAGCAGAAATTATAATTCCAAGAGAGATAAAACTTCCTCCCCAAGAAGCGTTAGTAATATTATTAATTATATCGGCTAAAGGAGCATCTGATGCAGCTAATGCATCTTGAGGTAAACCTCCCATAGATAAAACTGATAGAATTATATATATAACAGAAGCTAAAACTGTTCCAAGAATAGTACTCTTCTTAATATTTTTTTCAGGATTTTTTATTTCACCTGCAGATATAGAAGCACTTTCAAGTCCGATAAAAGACCAAAGAGTTATAGCTATAGCATTAGGTAATGTGCCAAACCCAGTAACTTCATTTGAAGAGTAAGTTGTTAAGTATTCAGGTTTAAAACCGTAAATAGCAATAACAGCAAAAACTAAAATGACTGCAAGTTTAAGTGTAGTAGTTATCTGCCCAATAATACCAGCCTTTTTTACACCCGCTAAATTTATTAATGTAACTATCCATAAAAATGCAGAGGCTATTACAAAAGATAGAGCATTATTATCAGATAGGACAGGGAAAAAGTAAGTTAAGTACCTCATTATTGCAGTTATAATAGCTGAGTTACCTATCCATGATCCTATCCAAAAAGTCCAAGCTATTAAGAAACCAGTGAATTCACCAAAAGCTTTTTGAGTGTAAACAATGGGGCCTCCGGTTTCTGGATATCTTGAACCAAGATTAGCAAAGCTAAGAGCTAAAAGCAGTGATCCTATTCCAGTTATAACCCATGCAATAATTGTTGTTAATGGATTTGCAGCCTGAGCAAGACTTTGAGGCGCTGTAAATATACCAGAACCAATCATGTTTCCTACAACAATAGCAGTAGCAGCTGAAAGACTAAGTTCACGTTTTAAATTGTTATCAGTATCTTTCATGTGTTTTCTCCTTAGTTAAAATAAATTACAGTTAATTATAAAGTATAAATAATATTAAATACAAATTTTCTGTCTAAAAAAATAAAAAATTACAATTATATATAATTTAGTGTGATTACTTAATAAAGAAATATACATTATTATATAAAATTAAGAAAGAAAAAATAGATGAACTATTAATAAAAAATACTTTACAACTAATAATAATTATTATATAATACTTTTTGTAGTGAGAACGCGAATTGATAAACTAATAAATTTAGATAAGTTTATTTTGTATAGGGAGGATTTATAGTATGAAGAAGTTTGTTTGTACAGTATGTGGATATGTTCATGAAGGAGAAACTGCACCAGAAAAGTGTCCAACTTGTGGAGTAGGAACTGAAAAGTTTGTTTTACAAACAGAAGGTCAAAGAACTTGGGCTTGTGAACATACAGTAGGAGTAGCTCAAGGAGCACCTGAAGATATAATGGCAGATTTAAAAGCTAACTTTGAAGGGGAATGCTGTGAAGTAGGTATGTACTTAGCAATGGCTAGAGTTGCTCATAGAGAAGGTTATCCAGAAATTGGATTATACTGGGAAAAAGCTGCATTTGAAGAAGCAGAACACGCTTCAAAATTTGCTGAATTATTAGGAGAAGTAGTAACAGATTCAACTAAGAAGAACTTAGAAATGAGAGTAGAAGCAGAAAATGGAGCTACAGCTGGTAAATTTGACTTAGCTAAGAGAGCTAAAGAATTAAATTTAGATGCTATTCATGATACAGTTCATGAAATGGCTAAAGATGAAGCAAGACACGGAAGAGCATTTGAAGGATTATTAAATAGATATTTTGGTAAATAATTAAGTTTATATATGTTTATAACTGCGCTGTAATATTGTGGCGCAGTTATTTTTTTTATAAAATATATTCAAATTGATGAAACTTAAGATATAATTATATTTATATATAACATATGGAGGAAAGTTCTATAGATGAGGTTTTTATTGATAGTTGCATTAGTTATAATAATAGCAAATATTTTTCTTTCATTGTCACTAATTTTTATTGAAAGAAAAGATCCAACAACTACATGGGCATGGCTAATAGTAATGATAATGCTTCCTGGAATTGGATTTATAATTTATCTTTTGTTTGGTCAAAATTTAAGTAGGGAAAAACTTTTTAGAGAGAAGACTAGAACGGATGCAGAAAAGAGAAAGGAACTTTCTAATAGCTTTTTTAAAACTCAAAAAGGTCAGCAGACGTCAGAAGAATATTGGGATCTTATAAGAATGAATTATAACTATTGTGATGCAAAGTATACAGTTGGTAATTCAGTAGATATTTTTTATGATGGTGAATCAAAGTTTGAACAGCTTATATATGATTTAGAACATGCAAAGAAATTTATACATGTTCAGTATTATATATTCAAGAGAGATATTATTGGTAAAAAGATAATTAAAATTCTAGAAAAGAAGGCATCTGAAGGTGTAGAGGTAAGGTTTTTAGTAGATAGTATGGGTTCATATACTATTACTAAAAGATTAATGAAGAAATTAATAAATAATGGAGGAAAATTTGAAATATTTTTTCCAGGAATACTTCCACATATAAATACACGTATAAATTATAGAAATCATAGAAAAATAGTAGTTATAGATGGTAAGTATGGGTATACAGGTGGATTTAATGTTGGTAAAGAATACATTAATCAAGATAAGAAAATAGGTTTTTGGAGAGATACCCATATAAGAATAAGAGGTGAATCAGTAAATGATTTATCAGAAAGATTTTTACTTGATTGGTGTTATGCTTCAGGTGAAGAAATAGATGATTTTAGTAAGTATTACCCTAAGAAAATATATGAAGATGGAGATATAGGGATACAAATAGTGACTAGTGGTCCAGATCATGATGAAGAATATATTAAGCATGCGTATTTAAAGATGATAAATAATGCTAAGAAGTCAGTATATTTAGAAACACCATATTTTGTACCAGATGAACCAATTTTAGAAGCATTAAAATTATCAGCATTATCAGGAGTAGATGTGAAAATTATAATACCAGGAAATCCAGATCATGTATTTATGAAGTGGGCAGCAAGTGCTTATATTGGAGGACTTTTAAATGCAGGAGCAAAAGTTTTTTATTACAATAAAGGATTTATTCATGCTAAAACAATAGTTGCTGATGGTGAGGTTTCAACCATAGGAACTGCTAATATGGATATAAGAAGTTTTAAATTGAATTTTGAAGTAAATGCATTTATATATGATGAGAAAGTTGCAAAGAGTATGGAAGAACAATTCTTTGATGATATTTCAAATTCAAGCGAAGTTACAAAGGAAATTCATAATAATAGAAGCAGAAGAATGAGAATAAAGGAATCTTTGATAAGATTACTGTCACCTATATTGTAAATGAAAATGCTATTATGTGGAGATGGTTATTTATCATATAAACAATATAATAATAAAATGATGCATGTGATATCAGTTTGTTAAAAAATAAAATTAAGTTAAATATATTGACAGGTTTAGATGATTTGGTATAATAGTAAAAAAAGGAAGTTGAAATTTGGAGGAGCATTTGATGAAAGGAATTATGGAACTTATATTAGCAAAATTTTATAGCTTTTTTTATTTTACTTTCTGGGGCTTTTATTTTAGCGCTGGCTATTTGTTTTGCAAAAAAGAGAATAATTCATTTCTAATGAGTGCATAAGTGTATAGATTTTTTCAAAAGGATAATAAATCTTGATTGATTAATATGATTATTGAAGAGAACTCATTAGAGAGTTCTCTTTTTTAAACGTATAGGATATTTAAAACTTTCTTTAAGAATGAATATTGATTATTATTGGTTTATAGGTATGTAAGTCATTAAATATGTCAAAAATAATTGCAGCGCTGCAAAAAAAGTAAAATAAATGTTAAAGGATGAGTGAAATTGGGAAGGAATTTATATGTTGATTTAGGTGAAAATAGTTATAATATAGTCATAGAAAAGGGTATGTTATCAAGAATAGGCGAGGAAATAAAGAAGCTTTATAATGGAGAAAAAGTATTCATTATAACTGATGAAAATGTTAATAATTATTATGGAGCTAAAGTAGAGAAATCATTACAAAATGTAGGTTTTAATACTAGAAAGTTAGTTTTGAAAGCAGGAGAGGAAACTAAGTCATTTAATACTCTTCCTACAATTTATAATGAATTATTAGATTTTAAACTTACTAGAAAAGAACTAATTATAACTCTAGGTGGAGGGGTTATAGGTGACTTAGGAGGTTTTGCAGCTTCTTCATTTTTGAGAGGTGTACCTTTTATTCAAATTCCCACTTCATTATTAGCACAAGTAGATAGTTCTGTAGGTGGTAAGGTAGCAGTTGACTTAGAAAAAGGTAAAAATCTAGTAGGAAGTTTTTATCAACCTAAAGCTGTTTTTATAGATCCAGAGGTTCTAAATACATTACCTGAAAAATTCTATAAAGATGGTATGGGTGAAGTAATTAAATATGGATGTATAAAGGATAGAGAATTATTTAATAAGCTTGCTTTATTAAAGAATAGAGATGAATTAATGGAACATATAGAAGATATAGTCTATACATGCTGTAACATAAAGAGACTAGTTGTAGAAAAAGATGAAAAAGATTTAGGGGAAAGAATGCTTTTAAACTTTGGCCATACATTAGGCCATGCAATTGAAACTTTCTACAATTATAAAGGATATAGTCATGGTGAAGCTGTAGCTGTAGGAATGTACAATATAACTTTAGAGAGCGAGGAACTAGGTATAACTGAAAAGGGAACTGCACAAAAGATAAAAGATATATTAGTTAATTACGGATTACCATATGAAATGAAGATTAGTGATAATGAGGCAATAGTAAATACAATAGCTTTAGATAAGAAAAATTTAGGATCAGTATTAAAAGTAATACTACTTAAATCAATTGGAGACAGTATTATATATAGTACAAAACCAGATTTTTTTAAGGTGGTGAAATAAGTGACAAGTTTAAGAATTAAACCAGGTAAATTAGAAGGAAATGTGAAAATACCACCTTCTAAGAGTATGGCTCATAGAGCTGTTATATGTGCAGCTTTAAGTGATGGAATAAGTAAAATAAGTAATGTGGAATTTTCAGATGATATAATAGCTACAGTTAATGCAATGAGGGCATTAGGGGCTATTATTAATGAAGAAGGTGATCATCTTGAAGTTAAAGGTGTAAATTTTAAAAACATTATTCCTACAAGAGAATTTGAGAGAGTTGTAGATTGTAATGAATCTGGTTCAACATTAAGATTTCTTATACCAGTTTTTTTAGTATTTGAGGGAGTAACAAGATTTATAGGAAGAGGAAACCTTGGAAAAAGACCATTAGATACATATTATAATATTTTCGATAAACAAAATATAGAGTATCAATATAAAGAAGGTGAACTTGACCTTTTAATTTCAGGAATGTTAAAGCCAGGTGAATTTAAGGTTAGAGGAGATATAAGTTCTCAGTTTATAACTGGACTTCTATTTGCACTTCCACTTTTAGATGGAGATTCAAAGATAATTATAACAACTGAATTTGAATCTAAAGGGTATATAGATTTAACGTTATCAGCTATGAGAGATTTTGGTATAGACATTATAAATAATGATTATAAAGAATTCATAATTAAAGGTAATCAAAACTATATTGCAAGAGATTATAGGGTTGAAGGTGATTACTCTCAAGGGGCATTTTTCTTAGTAGCTGATGCTTTAAAATCAGATGTAAATATTTTAGATTTAAAGGAAAACTCTCTTCAAGGAGATAGAGAAGTAATAGATATACTTAAAAGAATGGGGATGAAAATAGAAAGAGACAATAATAGTATAAGAGGAAAGATTGAAGGTCAGCTTAAGTCTACAGTTATTGATGGAGCTCAATGTCCAGATATCATCCCAGTATTAGCATTAGCAGCATCATTAAGTGATGGAAAAACAGAAATTATAAATGCTGAAAGATTGAGAATAAAAGAATGTGATAGATTAAGTGCAGTTACTTCTGAATTAAATAAATTAGGGGCTAAAATCGAAGAAAAGCAAGATGGATTAGTAATTGAAGGTGTTAAAAGCTTTAAAGGAAATGTAGAAGTATGGAGTCATAAAGATCATAGAATTGCAATGACTTTAGCAATAGCATCGACAATGTGTGATGAAGAAATAATTTTAAAGGATTATGAATGTGTATCTAAATCATATCCTGATTTCTTTGATGATTTTAAACAATTAGGAGGAACTTTTAATGAGTGCAGTTTGGGGAAATAATTTAAAGGTATCTATATTTGGTGAATCTCATGGAGGAGCTATTGGAATTAATATTGATGGGCTTCCAGCTGGAATTGAACTTGATTTAGAGGCTATAGATAAAGAAATGAAGAGAAGAGCACCAGGAAGAAATAATTTATCTACAGCACGTAAGGAAGGTGATGTTCCTGAAATAGTTAGCGGATTTTTTGAAGGAAGAACTACAGGAACACCATTATGTGCAATTATAAGAAATAGTGATACAAGGTCTAAGGATTATGGAAAACTTAAAGATTTAATGAGACCAGGACACGCAGATTATACTGGAAAGATAAGATACGGCGGATTTAATGACTATAGAGGCGGAGGACACTTTTCAGGAAGAATAACAGCTCCATTAGTCTTTGCAGGAGCTGTATGTAAGCAAGTTCTAGCATTAAAGGGAATACAAATTGGAGCTCATATAAAAAGTATAAAATCAGAAGAAGACAAAGCTTTTGATTACACTGATATATCAAAGGAAACTTTAATGGCTTTAAACGATATGGAATTTCCTTTACTTGATAAAAGTAAAGAAGAATCAATGAGAGAAGTAATTATTAGAGCTAAAAAGGAAGGAGATTCGGTAGGAGGAACTATAGAATGTGCTATAGCAGGAGTTGAACCTGGAATAGGAAATCCATTCTTTGATTCTGTTGAATCTACATTATCTCATTTACTATTCTCAGTGCCAGCAGTAAAAGGTATAGAATTTGGTTTGGGGTTTGATTTGACTGAGATGTATGGTTCAGAAAGTAATGATGATTATTATTACAATGATAATAATGAAGTTAAAACTAAAACTAACAATAATGGAGGAATACTTGGAGGCATAACAAATGGTATGCCTATAGTATTTAAGACAGCTATAAAACCTACACCATCAATAAGTAAAAAACAAAAAACTATTAATGTAGAAACTAAAGAAAATGATGAACTTGTAATCGAAGGACGACACGATCCATGTATAGTTCAAAGAGCAGTACCTGTGATAGAAGCAGTTGCAGCAATAGGAATTCTTGATTTATTGAAGGAGAGATACGGATGGCAGATTTAAGTGATTACAGAAAAGAGATAGATGAGTTAGATAAAGAGTTAGTAAATCTTTTTGAAAGACGTATGAATGTTGTTAAAAAGGTTGCTCAATATAAAAAGGATAATAACTTACAAGTATTTCATAAAGATAGGGAAAATATTGTGTTTGAAAAAGCAGTTGCGTGTTTAAAGGATAAGAGTTATACAGATGAAGTTATAAAATTTATTAATGCAACAATGGAGATAGGAAAAGGTGTTCAAAAGAGAATAATTGATGATACTAAAAAGCTTGCAGACATAAATATAAAAAGAGAAGAAATTGATTTTACTAAGAAGATAGGATATGCAGGGGTAGCTGGATCTTTTACAGAAGAAGGAGCTATAAAGTTCTTTGGACAAGATAGTAATAGAACTTCTTATGAAGATTTTGAAGATGTATGTATAGCATTAAAAAATGGAGAAGTTGATTATGGAGTTCTTCCAATAGAGAATTCTTCAGCAGGAGCAGTTGCAGATACTTATGATCTTTTAATAAAATATGGATTATTTATAGTAGGAGAAGAATGCATTAAGATTCAACAAAATTTAGTTGGAATTAATGGTGCTAAATTAAAAGATATTAAAGAAATATATTCTCATGCACAAGGCATAAGACAATGTAGCGAGTTCTTAAAACAAAATAAAGAATGGATATTGATTCCTTATCATAATACAGCTGTAAGTGCTAAATATGTTAAGGAACTTAACGATAAGAGTAAGGCAGCTATAGCAAGTAAAAGTGCTGCAAAGATATATGGATTAAATATTATAGAAGAAGGAATAAATAATCAAAAGGATAATTATACGAGATTTGTAATTATATCAAAGGAACCTAAAGTTACTAAAGATGCAGATAAAGTAAGTGTAGTATTTTCTCTTGAAGATGAAGCAGGTACATTATATAGATTATTAAGCCATTTTGCAGAAAATAATATAAATATGATAAAAATAGAATCAAGACCTATGAAGAGTGAATCTTGGAAATATTTCCTATATGTAGCTTTTGAAGGTGATATAGCAAGTGAAGAAGTAAAGAATGCTTTAAGACTTATAGAACAGAATTCAGCATACTTCATGTTATTAGGGGCTTATAAGAAAAATATAGATTAAATTTTTAGGAGGATGTTTATGGACTTTTTCGGAGTTGTAGGTGAAAAGCTTCCACATACACTTTCACCTGAAATAAATAAAAGAATATTTGAACTTATAGATGTAGAAGCAGCTTATAAAATTTTTGAAATTTCAAAAGAGGATATATCTAAGCTAGGAGAATCACTTAAGTTGTTGAATATAAGGGGTGTTAATGTTACTATTCCTTATAAAGAAGTTGTTATGAAACAGTTAGATTATATATCAAAGGAAGCAATGGATATAGGAGCAGTAAATACTATTTTTCTTGAGGATGGAAAATTAAAAGGATATAACAGTGATTATTTTGGTTTTAAAAAGACTCTTGAGATTAACAATATAAAAGTAAAAGACAAAATTTGCGTTGTATTAGGTACAGGTGGAGCTTCAAAAGCTTTAATAACTTGTTTAAAGGATAGCGAGGTAAAGGATTTATATGTTGTTACTAGAGATAAAAACAAAGAAAATAATATAAGTTCTGATATTAAACTAATAGACTATACAGACTTAGAAAGTATAAAAGGAGATGTTATTGTTAATGCAACTCCAGTTGGGATGTATCCTAACGTGGGTAAATCACCAGTATCTAAAGAAATTATAGATAACTTTGATACTCTTGTTGATATAGTATATAATCCTAAGTTAACCGAATTTTTAAAAATTGGAAGAGAGTTAGGAAAGAAAGTTTGTGGCGGATTATATATGTTGGTAGGACAAGCGGTTAAGTCTGAAGAGATATGGCATAAGAGAGATATAGACCTAGACGTTCTAAATAGAATTTATAAAGAATTAGAAAATAGATTTGAATAGAGGGGAATATGGGTGAAAACAAACGTTGTATTAATAGGTATGCCTGGATGTGGAAAGAGTACCATAGGTGAGATAATTGCTAAAGATTTGAACTATGATTTTTATGATATGGATGTATATATTGAAGAAATAGCAGGGAAGAGTATACCAGAGATTTTTCAAGAAGGAGAAAGTACTTTTAGAGAATGGGAAACTAGAGCCTGTAAGGAATTATCTAAAAAACATAATATGATAATAGCATCAGGAGGCGGAGTAGTAAAAAAATCTATAAATATGGAAATTATGAAAGAAAAGAGTATAATTGTATTTATAGACCGTCCTGCAGAAGAAATAATCAAAGATGTAAATGTAAGTACTAGACCACTCTTGAAAGATGGAGTAGATAAGGTATATGACTTATATAAAGAAAGATATGAGCTTTATAAAAAAGCAGCTGATGTTATAGTAATTAATAAAGGGTTAATAGAAGAAGTAATTGAGTCTTGTAAAAAAGCAATAATAAAACTTCTTCATTAATATATAAAAATAGTAGTACAGTAGGATAGAAAAAATTTTTGATTAGTACAGGAGGATATGAAATGATTATTGTTATGAACAGAAAATGTGAGGAAGCGCAAGTAAATAAAGTAGTAGATTTAGTTCAATCTAAAGGGTTAAGAACGAATCTTGTAAATGGAGTAAATAATTGTATTGTAGGCTGCATTGGAAATATAGCATCATTAGATAAAGAAGAAATTTTAAGAATTGATGGTGTTGAAGAAGTATTGAAAGTTAAGGAACCATTCAAAAAAGCTAATAAGATGTTTCATCCAGAACCAACAGTTGTTGATGTTTTAGGTTCAAAAGTTGGAGGAAAACATTTGGGAATAATAGCAGGGCCTTGTTCAGTAGAAAATGAAGAACAAATAATTAAGGTAGCTAAAAGTGTAAAAGCATCAGGGGCTAACTTTTTAAGAGGTGGTGCTTTTAAACCAAGAACTTCACCTTATTCTTTTCAAGGATTAGAACTTGAAGGGCTTAGGTTATTAGAGTTAGCTAAAAAAGAAACAGGACTTCCAATAGTTACTGAGCTTATGTCGACTGATTATTTAGATGAATTTGTTGAAAGAGTTGATGTGATTCAAATTGGTGCAAGAAATATGCAAAACTTTGATTTGCTAAAACAAATAGGTAAAACTAATAAACCAATTCTCCTAAAGAGAGGTATGTCTGCAAGTATTGAAGAATGGTTAATGTCAGCGGAATACATAATGGCTGGTGGAAATGAAAATGTTATTTTATGTGAAAGAGGAATAAGAACATTTGAAACATACACAAGAAATACATTAGATTTAAGTGCAATACCAGTTATAAAGAAGTTATCACATTTACCAATAATAATAGATCCAAGTCATGCAACAGGATATAGAGATTTAGTTGAACCTTTAGCTAAAGCAGCTATTGTAGCTGGGGCTGATGGTATTATGGTAGAAGTTCATAATGATCCAGAACATGCATTATGCGATGGTCAACAGTCAATAAAACCAGAAAACTTCAAATCATTAATGGATAAAATTAAAGTATTAGGTGATTTAGAAGGTAAAGAAATTTAGGGGGAAATTCACCAATGAATATTGTTATAGTAGGTCTTGGAGTCGTTGGTGGTTCATTTGCAATGGCTCTCAATAAAGCTGGATATGAAAATGTTTATGGAATTGATGTTAACATGGAAACAATAAAAAAGGCTAAGAATTTAGGAATAATAAAAGAGGGAAGTACAGAAGGTAAAGACTTACTTGGTAAGGCAGACATCACTATTATTTCTATATATCCAAAGTTAGTAATTGATTTTATTAAAAATAATAAGAATTATTTTAAAAAAGGTTCTATAGTTACAGATGCTACAGGAATTAAGTGTATGTTTATTAATGAAGTCAAAAAGATAATACCTGATGATGTTGATTTTGTATTTGGTCATCCGATGGCCGGTAGAGAAAAGAAAGGAATTGATTTCGCAACAGATAAGGTATTCAAAAATGCAAATTATATAATTACACCTATAGAATCTAATAAAGAAGAAAATATAAAGAAGATTGAAGAGTTAGCATTAAGTATAGGATTTAAAAAAGTAAGAAGAATATCTCCTGAATATCATGATGAGATGATAGGATTTACATCACAGCTCCCACATGCAATAGCAGTTGCATTGATTAATAGCGATGAAGAGGGAAGAGATACTGGAAGTTTCATTGGTGATAGTTATAGAGATTTAACGCGTATAGCTAATATAAATGAAGAGCTTTGGAGTGAACTTTTCTTAGGAAATAAGAATAATCTTCTTAAGGTTTTAAATAATTTTGAAATTCAGCTTGATTTAATTAAGAAAGCTATTTATGAAGACGATAAAGAAAAATTAATGGAGTTTTTTAGAAAGTCTACAAAGAGAAGAGAGCAGCTTTAAAGTAAGGCTGTATTATTAAATAATAAGCTATTTTTAAATAGGTGAACGTCCTTTAAAATTTATATTTTTATAGGGATGTTCACCTTTTATATTACTGTAAAGACCGTAGTCTATTTATTTTCTTCAATTAATTGATATATAGTTTTTGAAGTTGTATCTTCCATAGTATATCCAAGAAGTTTAACTATTTCTTCGAGTTTTTCTTCTGAATCTGTTTCAATTTCTATATAAGGAAAAGGACAGAAAGAAGTATCATTTATGTCTATTTCAACTAAACTGTCGTTAATTTCATAACTTTCTCTATATTTATTAATAGATTCTTTTAAAATTAATCCTAATGAAGTAAAAATACCTTCACCTGCATTTTTATCTTCAATAATAGTTTCATTTTCTTCCATCTCTTTAAACTTACCTTGAGAAAGCATTTTTTTAGTGGTCATGTAATAAACTATTTTCTTATTAAGTAAATCATCAATTGTTCGTATTCTAGCATATCCTTTTTGTGCTAGAAGGCGTCCATCTTCAAAGTCATAGATATCATTTACTTGGTTTTCTTCTTTAACTTTTTTAGCTCCATTTTCTATAAGAACATTTCTTATATGAGCAACATCAATTTTTATTATTCTTGTTTCCAACTCTTTCATAATATTCATCTCTCCTAAGTCGTAACATATGTTAAAATTATTATAACATAGTTATAGCTATTTGAAGTAATTTAACTTTTAATTAGGAAAAACTATTAGTATAATATAACTAAAGTATAAAATGTTACAAGACAGGAGGAAGATTAAATGGCAAAGCATTTACACATAATGGCTGAAGAAGGAGCAATAGCAGAAACAGTCCTTTTGCCAGGAGACCCAATGAGAGCAAAGTATATAGCAGAGCAATATTTAGAAGATGCTGTTTGTTATAATACTGTAAGAGGAATGTATGGATATACTGGAACATATAAAGGTAAAAGAATATCAGTGCAAGGTACAGGAATGGGATTACCATCTCACTCAATATATGTTAATGAACTTATTCAATTCTATGGAGCAAAGAGATTAATAAGAGTTGGTACAGCTGGATCTATTAACAATAATGTAAAGGTAAGAGACATAGTTTTAGCTCAAAGTGCATGTACAAACTCTGGAATTAATAGAAGAAGGTTTAAAGGATTAGATTATGCACCAACTGCTAACTTTGATTTATTATTAAAGGCCTATAATATTGCAACAGAAAAAAAAGCAAGCGTTAAGGTAGGAAGTGTATTATCTTCAGATTTATTTTATGATGATACAAATCAAGGAATAGCAATGTGGTCAGACTATGGTGTTTTAGCTATAGAAATGGAAACAGCAGAATTATATACAGTAGCTGCTAAGCATGGAGTAGAAGCGCTGTCTATATTAACAATTTCAGATCATGCTTTAACAGGAGAAGAAACTTCACCTGAAGAAAGAGAAACTAGTTTTACTCAAATGATGGAAGTAGCATTAGAATTAGGTTAGGAAGTAGTTTGAAATGGGGAAAAAAATTTCAACAAGAGAGATAGTACGAAGAATTATATTTTATATATCTTTAATAGTTTTTATAGTATGTGCTGTTAAGTTATTTGGAATATGTAAGGGATATTATGACAATAAAAAGTCATATAATCAAGTAAGAGAATATGCACCTCAGGAAGTAGATACACCTGACAATGCAAACACAGAAGATCAAGAGGCACCTCGATTCATATTTACTAAGGAGAATTATGATAAGCTTCTTTCTATGAATTCAGATTTTAAGGGATGGATTTATATACCTAATACAGAAGTGAGTTATCCTTTAGTACAGACTGATAATAATGACTATTATTTAAATCATAACTTTGAAAAGGAAGTAAATAGTGGTGGAGGTATATTTATATCTTCGAATAACACTAATCCTTTCGAAGACAGGAATACAATAATTCATGGACATCATATGAGAGATGGAAGTATGTTTGCAACATTGATGAATTTTAAAGAAGAAGATTTTGCAAAGACTACTCCTATATTTGTTAATACAAAGGATAAGTTATTAGAATATGAAGTATTTTCAGTATTTTATGAAACAGCTAACGATGATTCATATCAAAATGGATTTGAATCAGATCAAAGTTACTTATCTTATGTAAATACATTAAAAATTAAATCATTATTTAATCTAGAAAGAGCAGATTTTACAGTGGCTGATAAAATGATAACTTTATCAACTTGTGATTATGATGTAAGTGATGGCAGACTTTTAGTATGTGCAAGATTAAAATCAGTTAAAGATTATTAATAGATAGAGTGATTATATTTAAAAATATAGTCGCTCTATTTTTTCTTGTAATCTTTTTGTGATAAAATAATATGACTATAAAAATATGAGGTGAGGTCATGGATTACATTAGTGATATAAATATAAATCAAGCAATTATTCATATACTTGACTCAAATGGAGCAGAGCCAATTTTAAATGAGTATACTTTAGAACTTGAAGAGGATACATATAAGTTTTTATATAAACATATAGAGAAATGCTTTAATGATGAAGAACTAAAGTATGCAAGATTTAATGAAGAAAGAAATATTGTAAAAGAGATTGTTCAAGATTACTTAAATGGTATAGATGATGATTTAATAGGTCTTTCAAAGGAACTTGCAAGACAGTTATTTTCTATAATGAAGAGCAATGTTAATATACCTTCATGTGATTTAATAGTTGCATCTATAATTACAGATCAAGGACCTATGATAGCAATTTTAAAAATGGATTATGTTAAGAATTTTACTCATCAAGTAGATTTTGTGGATGATAAGATTGGTATTGGAATAGTTCCACAAGCAGCTGGTCTTCCTGGCAGCGGACAAAGAATACAAAAGGCAGCATTTATAAAACCAATAAGGGAAGATGACAAATATAATCTTATGGTTCTTGACAAGAGAAAGAAGAGCAGTGATGATGATGAATATGGAACAAATTATTTCTTAGGAAGTTTCTTAGGATCATCAATTATAACTAATGAAAGAGATATGACTAAGACATTTTTAAAGGCGGCAGAAAGTTTTACAAGAAAGAATTATGCTAATGATGCAGTTAAGGCTGAATCAATTAGAACAGCTGTTAAGTCCAAACTTAAAGAAGATGATAGCGTTAATATTGAAGAGTTATCTAAGGAATTATTTCAACATGAACTTTTCTCAGGAGAGCCTCAAGTTAAAGAAGATTTTAAGACTTTTGTGAAAAGTCAGGGAGTTTCTGATGAAGTTGATGTAGATAAAACTTGGGTTGGCAAAAAATTAAAGAGAGTAAGACTTAAAATAGATAAAGAAATAGATTTATATATTGATGAGGAAGTTTACCATGATAAGGAAAAGTTTGAGATTCAGAGAAATGGTGATGGAAGCATTAATATGGTAATAAAACATGTTGTTAATTATATAGAAAAGTAAAATTTATATATTAGCAAAAGGAAAAAGGTGGATTAGCATCCACCTTTTTTATATTAAAACAATCTAATTAAGCTTGGTTAATTGATCCGAATAATTCCATCTTTTCTTTAACTGTAGCTTTGATTGCTTCGAAACCTGGAGCAAGAAGTTTTCTTGGATCGAATCCTTTTCCTTCTAGGTCCTTACCAGCTTCAATGTATTTTCTAGTAGCTTCTGCGAAAGCTAATTGGCATTCAGTATTAACGTTGATTTTAGCAACTCCTAAAGAGATAGCTTTCTTGATCATGTCTGAAGGAATACCAGTACCTCCGTGAAGAACTAATGGCATATCTCCAACTGCCTTTTTGATGTTTTCTAATGCATCAAAATCAAGTCCTTTCCAGTTTGCTGGGTATTTACCGTGAATGTTTCCGATACCAGCAGCTAACATAGTAGTTCCTAAGTCTGCTATCTTTTTACATTCTTGAGGATCTGCGATTTCTCCAGCTCCTATAACACCGTCTTCTTCTCCACCGATTGAACCAACTTCACATTCAACAGAGATTCCCTTAGCTGAAGCATCAGCTATTAATTTCTTACTCTTTTCGATGTTTTCATCGATTGGGTAGTGAGAACCATCGAACATTACTGAAGAGAATCCAGCTTCAATACATTTGTAAGCTCCGTCAAAACTACCGTGATCTAAGTGAAGAGCAACTGGTACAGTGATGTTTAAGTCTTTGATTAAACCGTTAACCATACCTACGATTGCATCGTATCCACCCATATATTTTCCTGCACCTTCAGAAACACCTAAGATAACTGGTGAATTGTTTTCTTGAGCAGTTAAAAGAATAGCTTTTGTCCATTCTAAGTTGTTGATGTTAAATTGACCTACAGCGTATTTACCATCTCTTGCTTTGTTAAGCATGTCTTTTGCTGAAACTAACATAACTCGACCTCCAATAATTTATAAATATTTTTTGGATTAAAATATGTAATATATTTAACCTCCACTGGTTATTATAACTTTTATTTGTTAAAAAAGAAACATGTTATCTGAAATTTATTAGTTGTTTTTTAGTAGTTTTACTAGGATCGCTTTTTGTACATGCAATCTATTTTCTGTTTCATCGAAAATTTCAGTACTATGCTCTTCTAACATATCATTTGTAATTTCTTCTCCTCTATGAGCTGGAAGACAGTGTAATACAAGAGCGTTTTCTTTAGCATAAGACATAATTTCCTTATTTACTTGGAAGCCTTTAAATGCCTTTCTACGTTCTTTTTCTTCAGTTTCATGTCCCATACTAGTCCATACATCAGTAAAGACTATATCTGCATTTCTAACAGCATCTATAGGAGAATTTGTAATGGTGAATTTTTTACCTTCTAATTCAGCAAGTTCTTTACCACGTTTAAGATATTCTTCCTTAGGCATGTAATCATTTGGGCATGCTATGCTTAAGTTCATACCAACCTTTAAGGCACCTATGATTATAGAATGTGCCATATTGTTTCCATCACCTATAAAGGCAACATTCAATCCCTCTAATATATTTTTATATTCTCTAATAGTCATTAAATCAGCCAATACCTGACAAGGATGTTCTAAGTCAGTAAGACCATTAATTATAGGAATTGAAGAATGTTTAGCTAATCCTTCAACTTCTTCTTGAGAATAAGTTCTTATAACAATTCCTTGAAGGAATCTAGAAAGAGTTCTTGCAGTATCTTCAATTGGTTCTCCACGTCCAAGCTGCAAGTCTCTGCTGCTTAAAAATAAAGCACTTCCTCCTAGTTGATACATACCAACTTCAAAAGAGACTCTAGTTCTAGTAGAGCTCTTTTCAAATATCATTCCAAGACTTTTACCTTTTAAAAGTTCATGAGGAATACCATGTTTGTGTTCATATTTTAGTTGGTCTGCAAGGTTTAAAATATCTAAAATTTCTTCTTTTGAAAGATCATCAATTTTTAATAAATCTTTTTTCATTAAATTAGCCCCCCATAAAGCATTACTTATTGTAATATTTTTATTAGAATATCAATTCCTTTTTCAATATCTTCTTTATCCATAACTAAAGGAGGAAGAAGTCTTACAACATGAGGACCTGCTGTTAAAACAAGAAGTCCATTTTCCATAGCTTTTTTCTGGAAGTCTGAAGAATTTCCTTTTACTTCAATACCAATCATTAATCCTAAACCTCTTACTTCGACAACTTCATCTAAATTAGCTTCAGATATTTTTTGTCGTATTAGATTACCATTATCACATATTTTCTTATAGCTTTCTTCATTACATAATTCATCAAGAACAACTATAGCACCTGCACAAGCAACTGGATTACCACCAAAAGTAGAACCATGGTCACCAGGTTTAAATGCATTAGCTGTCTTTTCATCAGCTAAAACAGCACCCATAGGAAGTCCTGCACCTATACCTTTTGCAATAGAAACTATATTAGGTTTAACCTCGAAGTTTTGGAAACCAAAAAGTTTACCAGTTCTTCCAATACCACATTGAACTTCATCAAAAATAAGAAGTATATCTTTTTCTTTACAAATAGCTGCAACTTCTTGAACAAAGTCTTTGTTAATAGGATGAACTCCACCTTCACCTTGTATAGCTTCCATTATAATAGCGCATACATCATCTGTAGCTTTATTTTTAAAATCAGCAATATTATTAGCTTCTACATAATCGATACCTTCAGGGAAAGGGAAGAAATACTTGTGAAACTTATCTTGACCATTTAATTTTAGGGTTGTTATTGTTCTTCCATGGAAAGATTGTTTTAAAGAAAGAATTTTATTTCTTCCTTCACCGTACTTCTCAAAGCTATATTTTTTAGCAAGTTTAACAGCACCTTCATTAGCTTCAGCACCAGAATTAGCAAAGAAAACTTTACTCATTTCAGCTTTTTCGCATAACTTATTACTTGCTTCAATTGTAGTTGGGTTTAAAAAAATATTAGAGCAGTGCTGTAAAGTAGTTAATTGATTTGTAACAGCTTTTGTCCATTTTGGATGATTATATCCAAGAGAATTAACTCCAATACCACTTGTAAAATCTAAATATTTATTATTATCTGTATCGAATAAATAAACTCCTTCTCCCTTGCACATTACAGGGGAAAGGGGAGCATAGGTATTCATAAGGGAATTTTTCATTTTAAATCATCTCCTAATAAATCATTGTTCCTATTCCATCATCAAAGAATAATTCAAGAAGTAATGAGTGAGGCACGCGTCCATCAATAATATGAGCTCTTTCAACACCCATACGAACTGCTTCAACACAGCAATCAATTTTTGGAATCATTCCACATTTAATGACACCTTCAAAGCATAATTTAGGTACTTGATGTAATCTTAAAATTGAAATTAAAGAATTTATATCATTAGGATCCCTCATTACTCCAGGAACATCAGTTAATAAAACTAGCTTTTCAGCTTTTAAAGCAGAAGCTATCTTAGCAGCACATAAATCAGCATTTATGTTGTAAAGACAATCATTATCTTCACCTAAAGCAACACTTCCTATAACAGGAATGTAATCTGAATTTAATGCCATTTCTAATATATCAGTATTAACAGAAGTGATTTCTCCAACATATCCTAAATCAACGTCACCTTTTAATTTCTTTGCTTTTAATAAAGAACCATCCATTCCGCATAATCCTAAAGCTTTACCCCCAGCTTTTTCGATTAAGGAAACAAGATCTTTATTGACTTTTCCGCCTAAAACCATTTGAACAACATCAATGGCTGCTTGGTCAGTATATCTTAAACCATTAATAAACTTACTTTCTTCGCCAAGTCTTTCAAGAGTTTTAGTAATAGCAGGACCACCGCCATGAACTACTATAGGTTTAAAACCTACACATTTCATTAGGACGATATCGTTTATTACTGTTTGTCTTAATTCTTCACTTACCATAGCGTTTCCGCCGTATTTAACAACTATGATTTTTCCATTGTAGTGTTGGATATATGGAAGTGATTGAACAAGTATATTGGCGCGATCATTAAAATCCATATTTTTAAGCCCCCTTAGTATTTATTTAACTTCTATAATCACCATTAATTTTTACATAATCATAAGTAAGGTCGCATCCCCATGTAGTAATTTCAGCATCACCTATATTAAGTTCAACTTTAATTAATACTTCATCTTCTTTTAATATTTTAAGAGCTAAATCTTCATCAAAGTTTACTGATGAACCATCCTTACATACGATTATAGAACCTTGATTACTTTCAAAATAAACATTAACCTTTTGAGGATAAAAGAAAGCATCTGCATACCCCATAGCACATAAAATTCTTCCCCAGTTAGCATCACATCCAAACATTGCTGCTTTAACAAGACTTGAATTAATAACACTCTTTGAAAGTTTCAATGCATCTTCTTCAGTTTTTGCTCCTGTCATAGTACATTGAATTAATTTAGTAGCACCTTCACCATCTTTAGCAACTTGTTTTGAAAGTTTTACAGTTACATATTTTAAAGCTTCTAAGAAGTTATAATAATCTTCATTTTTAGAATTTATAATATTATTTTCAGCTAAACCATTAGCTAATATTAAAACAGTATCATTAGTACTCATGTCTCCATCAACACTTACTCTGTTATAACTTACATTAACAGCTTCAGTTAAAGCTTCTTTTAAAAGGGAAGCATCAATTTTAACATCAGTTGTTATAAAAGAAAGCATCGTACACATGTTAGGTTCAATCATTCCAGAACCTTTAGAAATAGAACCTAAAGTTACATCTTTTTCGCCTATTTTAAATGTAACAGCCATTTCTTTTTTTACAGTATCAGTAGTCATAATTGCGTTAGCAGTATCATCACTTCCAGTTTCACTAAGAGATTTTACAAGTGAAGGAACACCGCTGGCAATTGCATCTATATTAAGAGGAAGTCCGATAACTCCAGTAGAAGCAACTAACACATCTTCATTATTTATTTTTAAAGCAGAAGCTGCAAGTTCAGTCATTTTTTCAGCTTTACTAACACCATCATCACCGTTACAAGTATTAGCATTACCACTGTTAGCAATAATAGCTTGAGCAGTATCATTATTTAAATGTTTTTTACATACAAGAATAGGTGCTCCTTTTACCTTATTACTTGTATAAACACCAGCAGCTGTGCATGGAATTTTAGAATAAATAAGAGCTAAATCTTTTTTGTTGTATCCTTCTTTAACTCCACAATGAATTCCTGAAGATAAAAATCCTTTAGGAGCAGTAATACCATTATTAATTTCAACTATTTTCATATATTAAACCTCCTTTTTATAGGTAATATAACGGCTATATAATTTTTTATCCGGCTAAGTTAATGCCAGAAAAAATATATAGCCGTTATTCTTAAAAGGCTGGTGAAATAAAGTTTAATCCTTCAGTTTCATCAAAACCTAAAATAATATTCATATTTTGAATTGCCTGTCCTGCAGCACCTTTAATCATATTATCAATTGTACTTACAACAATGATTTGATCTTTTCTATAATTAAGGTGTAAAGATATGTTACAGAAGTTAGAGAATCTTACATCTCTAGAACAAGCAGTTTGTCCTAATGGAAGAACATTAACAAAAGGTTCATTCTTGTAAGTTTCAGTGTATAATTTGTGTAATTCTTCTAAATTAACTTTTGATTTTGGTGTACAGTAAATTGTTGAAACAATACCTCTATTTATTGGAAGTAGGTGAGGAGTAAATGTTACTGTTACCTTATCGTTAGCCATAACTCCTAGAGTTTCTTCTATTTCAGGAGTATGTCTATGAGCTCCAACCTTATATGGAGCAAAGTTTTCATTTAAGTCACAGAAGTGGCTTGAATCTGTAAGCTTTCTTCCAGCACCAGTTGCACCAGACTTAGAATCAGCAATTATACCTTTAGTTTCAATTAATGAGTTTTTCATTAAAGGCATAAGACCTAATTCTATAGAAGTAGGATAACATCCAGGATTAGCTACAAGCTTAGTGTTTTTGATTTTTTCTCTGTTTACTTCAGGTAATCCATAAACACTTAATTTATGAATTTCTGGTTTAGTAAAGTCTTTTCCGTACCATTCTTTATATTCTGCTTCATTTGATAGTCTGAAGTCAGCACCGATATCTATACATATCTTGCCTGATTCAACGCATTTAGCAGCAATACCTTCACTTAAACCATGTGGAAGAGCAGTAAAGATAACATCAGATTTCGCTACAACATCATCAGCTGTTTCGCAAATTAAATCTGTTTTATTAAAAAATGTTTTATATATTTCATTAATTCCTTGACCTTTAAAAGATACTGAACTTAATGCAGCAACTTCCACCTTTTTATGATTTAAAAGTATTCTTAGAAGTTCAGCACCAACGTAACCTGTAGCTCCTATAATACCTACCTTTTTCATTAATTAAGCCCCCTTTTTGTTTCACTTAAAAAATCAGCTAAGGCGTTTATTTGAATTTCTACTGATTTAGAAGAAGGACCCCCAAATACTTTTCTTTCTTCTACACAAGTATATAAGTCTATAGCTTCATAAACATCCTCTTCAAAAATAGGAGAGAATTCTTTTAATTTTTCTAGTGAAAGATCTTCAATATGTTTATTTTCTTGAATACAGTAAAGAACAATTTCACCAACTATACCATGAGCATTTCTAAATGCTTCGCCTTTTTTAACTAGATAGTCAGCAAGGTCAGTAGCATTAGTAAATCCACCAGCAGCACCTTTTCTCATGCTGTCTTTATTAACTCTCATAGTAGAAATCATTCCAGAGAAAGTTTTTAATGCAAGATTAACAGTATCAATAGCATCAAATACACTTTCTTTATCTTCTTGCATATCCTTGTTATAAGCTAAAGGAATGCCTTTCATAACAGTTAATAGTGTCATTAAATCTCCATAAACACGACCAGTTTTACCTCTTATAAGTTCTGCAACATCAGGATTCTTTTTTTGAGGCATTATAGAACTACCAGTACTATAGCCATCATCAAGCTCTACAAATTTAAATTCGTTTGTACACCAAAGAATAATTTCTTCTGAGAATCTTGAAAGGTGCATCATTATCATAGAAATTGCAGATAAAGTTTCTATAACATAATCTCTATCAGAAACTGAATCTAAACTGTTCATAGTAACTTTTGAAAAACCTAATTCTTTTGCAACAAATTCTCTATCTATAGGATAAGTAGAGGTAGCAAGAGCACCAGAACCAAGTGGCATTTCATCAGTTCTCTTATAGCAGTCTTGAAGTCTTCCGATATCTCTTTTAAACATTTCAGCATAAGCTAAAAGATGATGCGCAAGAGTTATTGGTTGAGCTTTTTGCATATGTGTATAACCAGGCATTATAGTTGAAGTATTTTCTTTTGATTTATTTAATAAAACTTCTTCAAGTTCTAATATGTTTTTAATAATTCCTATTTGAGCTTTCTTTAAATACATGCGAAGATCTAAAGTAACTTGGTCATTTCTACTTCTTCCTGTATGTAATTTTTTTCCGCAGTCACCAATATAATATGTTAGAATTCCTTCTGTAAAACTATGAATGTCTTCAGAAGTGGGGTCAACTTCTATGACCCCATTTTCCATGCGAGTTAAAATTTCTTGTAAACCCGCTGCTATCTTTTCACTAGATTCCTTTGGAATAATACATTGTTTTCCAAGCATTTTTACATGAGCTAAACTACCTTCAATATCTTCTTTATACATTCTTTGATCAACTCTTATTGAAGAGTTGAAATCATTAACCAAGTCATCTGTCCCTTTTTTAAATCGTCCGCCCCAAAGTTTCATATATTTAGCCTCACTTTTATTTGTTATTTTTCATTTTTGCATCCATCTTAGCTTTAACTACAGTTGGAAGTCCAAATAAGTTTATGAATCCAGCTGAATCTTTTTGATCATAAACTGAATCTTCATCAAATGTTGCATATTCTTCATTGTATAGAGAATAAGGAGCTGTCATACCAGCGTTTACAACATTACCTTTATATAGTTTTAATTTAACTTCACCAGTTACATTTTCTTGAGTCTTATCTACAAAAGCAGTAAGAGCTTCTCTAAGTGGTGAGAACCATAAGCCGTTATAAACTAAGTCAGCAAATTTTAGAGCAACTTGTTCTTTATAATGAGCTGTTTCTTTATCCAAACATAATTCTTCTAAGTCTTTATGAGCTTTGTAAAGGATAGTTCCACCTGGAGTTTCATAAACACCTCTTGACTTCATACCAACAAGTCTGTTTTCAACCATGTCAGTAATACCAATAGCATTATCTCCACCTAATTTGTTTAATTTTTTAAGAAGTTCAACGCTATCCATTTTTTCACCGTTAAGAGCAACTGCCTTACCTTGTTCGAATGATAAAGTAATGTAAGTAGCTTTGTCAGGAGCCTTTTCTATAGTTGTAGATAATTCAAGGATTTCATCATATTTTGGTTCATTGGCTGGATCTTCAAGATCTAATCCTTCATGGCTTAAATGCCAGATGTTCATATCTTTACTATAGTTTGTTTCACGATTAATCTTTATTGGAATGTTATGCTTTTCTGCATATTCAATTTCTTCTTCTCTTGATTTGATGTCCCAGATTCTCCAAGGAGCAATAATTGGCATCTCAGGGGCAAAAGCTTTAATTGCAAGTTCAAATCTTACTTGGTCATTACCTTTACCAGTACATCCGTGACATATAGCATCAGCACCTTCAGCTTTTGCAATTTCAACTATTCTTTTAGCAATAAGTGGTCTTGCAAAAGATGTTCCTAATAAGTATTTACCTTCATAAATAGCACCAGCTTGGATAGTTGGGAATATATAATCATCAACAAATTCTTTAGTTAAATCTTCAATGTATATTTTTGAAGCTCCAGTTTTTAATGCTCTTTCTTTTAATCCTACAATTTCTGATTCTTGACCGACATTTCCTGATACACAGATAACTTCGCATCCATAGTTATCCTTTAACCATTGAATAATTATAGATGTATCTAGTCCGCCAGAATATGCTAAAACTACTTTGTTATATTTCTTCATTTTTTATAGCCCCCTTAATTTTAAATAAATTCTATAAATTACTAATTACTTATAATTATACATTCATATTGCATAATATGCAAGGATATTCATGATAAATGTATAAGAAAAAGTATTAAAAATTAATATACAATTTAAGGAAAAATTAAGGAGAAAATTATATTAAATTTAACAAGATTGGATATGATTAAAGAAAAGAATAAAAGAAAAGAGAAGGAGATTAATAGAATGATAGAAATTAATGAGGTTTCAAAAGTCTATAAGATGGGAAAAGAAAAAGTAGTAGCATTAAATAATGTTTCTTTAAAAATTAATAAAGGAGAATTTGTAGCAATTATAGGACCATCGGGGTCAGGTAAATCAACTCTTATGCATATTGTAGGAGGGCTTGATTCACCAACATCAGGAACTATATCCATAGAAGGAAAGGATATAAGTAAATTAAAAGATAAGCAATTATCTAAATATAGAAATGAAAAAATAGGATTTGTATTCCAAGCATTTAATCTAGAAAATTCTCAAACAGCATTAGAGAATGTAATGATGCCATTAATTTTTGCAGGAATATCTAAGAGAGAAAGAAAAGAAAGAGCATTAAAAGCATTAGAACAAGTAGGATTAAAAGATTTAGCAAAACACAAACCTAATGAAATGTCAGGCGGGCAAAGACAAAGGGTATCTATAGCAAGAGCTTTAGTAAATAATCCAGAGATTATATTTGCAGATGAACCAACAGGAAATTTAGATTCAAAGTCTGGTGAAAATATAATGCAATTGTTTAAAGAAATTAATGCAAAGGGATTTACAGTAATAATGGTTACTCATAATCCAGAAGAAGCAAATAAGGCTAAACGTGTAATTAAAATTAAGGATGGAGAAATTACTTCAGATATTATAAAAGAAGAGGAAATAGCTTAGGGGGAAAAGTAATGAAAATAAAAGAATATATTCTTATGTCCTTAAGGGATTTATGGAGGAGAAAAGGGAGAACAATTTTAACTTCTTTAGGAATAACTATAGGTACCCTTTTAATTGTTACAATGATGGGGATTGTAGTAGGCCTTAAAGGATTTATGAGTGATGCTGTTAATGATGGAGATGGCTCAAGAACTATACAGGTATCTCATTACAAAGATTATTCTAATGTAGAATATGATGATGAAGTGATGAGTAATGCAAGTAAGTTTGAAGAAGAATATTTTAAGAAAATTGATGATGATGTAATAGAAAAATTAAAGGATACAGGAAAAGTAGAAACAGTAATAGGAGAAATTACTTATAGTCCAAACTCTATTATTTTTAACAATAAAGAATATAAGGGAATTATGAATGCTTATGGATTTAATGTTGATGCAAATTTATATTCTGATTCTGAAATTGAAAAAGTAAGACATGATGAAAAGGATGATTCTTTAAATCCTTTAAAAGCAGGTAAATTTATTTCAGAAGAAAGTGGTCAGGTTTTAATTGGTGAAAAGCTTCTTAATAAATTAGATTTAACAAAGGATGATGTTTTAGATAAAGAAATAGAAGTATCTGCTATAAATCAAGAAAGTAATAATGCTAAGAAGCTTACAAAAAAATTAAAAGTAGTTGGAATAATAGAGGAACATTTTAATTATTCAAACTGTTTAGTGTTAAGTGCTAAGGATATTTCAGAATTAAAGGGCTATTCATTATTGCAAAAAGATTACTTTGAAAATAAAGGATATGACTGTATAACTGTATTAACTAATGAACTTTCAGATGTAGAAAGTGTAAGTGATACTATTAAAGAACTTGATTATTATTCAATGTCATCCATAGATCAAGCAAAAGCTATTGAAACTACTCTTGGCTCAATGAATAAAGGATTTTTAATATTAGGAATAATAGTTTTATTTGTTGCATCAATAGGAATAATTAATACAATGGGAATGGCAGTAGCAGAAAGAACTAAGAGTATTGGAGTAATGAAAGCAGTAGGAGCAAGTTCTGGTGCAGTAAAATTAATGTTTTTAATTCAATCCTCATTAATAGGATTAATAGGCGGAGTTTTTGGAGTATTAATAGGAAGTGGAATTAATAGTTTAATACAGATGTATGCAGAATCTAAAATATCAGATTCAAAAATGAATATGGCAATAAGTATTGGACTTCCTTGGTACTGGATTTTATTAATATTATTATTCTCAATGGCTGTTGCATTAATTTCAGGAATTTATCCAGCTAATAGAGCTGCAAAGCTTGATCCAGTTGAAGCGTTAAGAAGATAGTAAGGGGGAAGATATAATGAAGATTACAGACAAGGTATCTATGTCATTTAAAGATTTAATGAATAGAAAATTAAGATCAATACTTACTATTTTAGCAGTATCTATAGGTTCATTTTTATTAATTGTAATGATGGGACTAAGTGATGGAATAGTTAGTAAATTAAAAGATATGATAAGTAATTTTGGTGATACAAATATTGTACAGGTATATCCGATAGATTCAGAGGCAATAAAAGATGGAGGCGGTACAGAAATAAAGGTTACAGATTTAAACGAAGAATCTGAAGCTTCTGAAGAAAATTCACAGGATGAAGAGGATAAAACAATAAAGAAGATATTTGCTAAGGATTTAGAGGATATTAAGAATATTGATGGTGTTGAGAAGGTATCTGCTTATGTTGAGGGAAAAGCAACAGAAGTTAGATTAGATGATGATAAAAAGATAAGCAAGAGTTTAAAAATAAGAGCTTATGATTTTAATAATGATGTCGATATATCAAAGGAATTGAAGGCTGGATCTATACTTAAAAATGAAGAAAATGATATTATTTTGAGCGAAGATATTGTATCTAGGTTCGGAGTCTCAGATAATGAAGAAATTTTAAATAAGAAAGTTAAGGTTCAAGTGGAATATCCACAGATGGATGGAGTTATTGTAAAGGAGCCTAAGGTAATTGAGGGAACAGTTGTTGGTGTTGCAGATAAAGAAAAATTTTCTGAAACCTTAATAATGAGTGAGAAAAAAGCAGATCCGCTTTTAGCTTACTTTACAGAAAAGGACGAGTACTTAAGTGAAAACGGCTATAGTATGGCTAATGTATATGCTAAGGAAGGTCAAGATTTAACTATATTAGCAGGAAAGATAACTAGTGAATGTGGATATCAAACTTTTTCTACAGATATGATAAATAAAGGCCTTGATGTATTAGGTGGTGTAGTAAAAGCAGTTTTATCTATAGCAGGATTAATAGTATTAGTAGTTGCTGCATTAGGATTAGTTAATACAGTTAGTATGACACTTCAAGAAAAGAGAAAGATGATTGGTGTTATGAGATCAGTAGGTGGATCAAAGTCTAATATAAGAGGAGTATTTACTTATCAATCATTAATGATAGGAATTGCTGGTGGATTATTAGGATGTATTTTATCAGGTATAGGAATATTTATAGCCAATGAATATGTAACTAAATCTAGTAATTTTACTATTCCATTAACAACTAATAATGTATTAATGTCATTGGGTATAACAGTAGTTATGTCTCTAATAGCAGGGGTAATTCCAGCTTGTAAGGCTGCAAGAATAAATGTTGTAGAGGCTGTAGCAGAGGAATAAAATAAGAAAACAGTCAAATACTAAACTATATTAAAAAATATAGGAGGTATTTGATATGAGGGTTAATCAATTAAGTTGTTGTGCAGATAATTGTGAAAATAATAAAGATGGATATTGTTTATTATCATCAATAGAAGTTTCAGGAATGGCAGCTCAAAATTCATTTTCAACCTATTGTGAAAGTTTTGTACCTCAATTAGGAAGATTTTTAAGTAAAAATAAGCTAAATAGTCCTTATGCAGATATAAAGTGTACTGTTAAAGAATGTGTTTATAACTTAAACAGTTGTTGTACAGCAAAATATGTTGATATTGCAGGCCATTCAGCTACAACTATAGATGATACATTATGTTCAACATTTAGAAGAACTAGCATGTGAAAGAAGGGGAATATAGCATAAATAAAGGCTATACTCCTCTTTTTTTAGAATATATTTTCAATTGTAACTTCATGAAGATGTTCAATATTTTTAGCAAGTTCTTTTAATGAGTTGGCAGCAATTAAAGAGTTAGTATAATCTTCACATTTTATATATAAATATAATTCATTAGTTTCTTCTAAAAAATTATCAAAGTCTGTGTGATTAATATATACGGCTGTTATTTTTGTTTTATCATCAAGCACAGTAAGAATTTCTTGTATCTTATTTTTACAGCTTTCATAATCTTTATCTTCAATAAGAAATTCAATTTCTTCTGAACTTTCAATTAAATAATTACATAAATTAATAAGAGATGAATTAACAAAATATATAAATATAAGCAGGCAGAAAAATATAGTTATAGGGATAAACATACGTTTCATTTTTCACACTCCTTTTCATACTCATCAAATAGTTGATATCTAAATTTTCCGTTAGTATCATATAGAGCTATTACAACCTGTTCTATTGAATTAATATTATGATTTTTTAGAACATTTAAGATCCATTCTTTATCTTTTCCTGAACCTGTAAGAGTATTAGTATTTACCTTTCCATCAATAACTAAAATCTTAGGAAGGAATGGTGGTTTTGTAGTATTTTTTGAACTTGATGAATTACTACCAGAATTTGCTTCAGCTGTTCCTGTAAATGATGATGAACTACTACTTTGTGATGATGAACTTGAAGATGATGGCAGAATAGAAAGCTGACCATTATTTTCAAGTATTGCATATTGAATTTCTTCCAAATCAAAGTAACCGGCAAGCCTTATTTCTTCCATTAACTCATCAATGTTAATTTGTTGTTTTTTTAATATTTCATAATTTATTTTACCTTTATAAACAAGTATACAAGGTTCGCCATCTATAAATTTTCTAATTAACTGACTTTTAAGTTCAATTTGAGATAATATCGTTTTTAAAAAAAGAAGAGTTATTATAGGGATAACTCCAAGTAATAGGGGATAGCGAGTATCTTGCATAGGTAAGGATGCTAAGTCTGAAATCATTATAGTTATTACAAATTCATAAGGTTGAAGCTCACCTATTTGACGTTTCCCCATAAGTCTCATAACTACGACAACTAATGTATATAAAATTGCTGTTCTAATACAAACTATAAACATAATCTAAATTCCTCCTTGCAAAATTTAGTATTTGATAATTTTAAGAAATTTATTCTAGTGTAAAAATTCTTTATAAAAGGAAATTGTTTGTATATAATGTATTAAAAGGAATAATATTCAATTGGGCGGTGTAATAGATGGAGAACTATAAAGTTGAACTAAATGATAAGGCTATTAATGTATATAAAGGAGCAATTTTTAAAGAACTTGTAGATAAATATTTTAATGATGAGAAAATTATATTATGCAATTTTAATGGAAAGTATTATGAACTAGGTGAAGAAGTGCCATCATCGGGAAAAATGAAAGTTATAAATGTTAATGAAGAAGATGGATGGAAGGTTTATTCAAGAACTCTTCAATTTATATTTGTAAAAGCAGCGTTAGAATTTTTCCCAAAGGCACAAATAACATTAGAACATTCTATATCAAAAGGAATATTTGGAGAAATAAAGAAGGGAGGTCCTTTGACTGATGAAGAAATCAAGAAGATAAAGAATCGAGTGATAGAACTTATTGAGTTAGATATTCAAATAAAGAAAATTACAGTAGATAAGAATAAGGCCATTGAAATTTTTAGTGGATATGGAATGAAAGATAAGGTTACTCTTTTAAATCAAGTTGAATTTAATAAAGTAAAGTTATATGAGTTAGATGGCAGATATGATTATTTTTATGGTAAAATGGCGTATTCTACAGGAATAATTAAAAATTTTGATCTTATAAGTTATGCTCATGGTTTTGTCTTAAGAAATCCTCAAGTGGGTGATATTGAAACATTACCTGAGTTTAAGGAACAAAAAAAGCTTGCAAAGATTTTTTATGAAACAAAGCAGTGGCTTAGAATTATTGGTGTAAGTGATGTTGGAACTTTGAATGAAAAGGTAATATGTAATAATAGTGAATTAAAGGATTTAATTTTAGTCTCAGAAGCTCTTCATGAAAAGAAAATTGCACAAATAGCAGATCAAATTGTAGAAAAAGGGGATGTAAAGGTTGCTTTAATTGCAGGACCATCTTCATCTGGAAAAACTACTTTCTCAAAGAGGTTAAGTATTCAATTAAGAGTAAATGGGTTACATCCAGTACCTATTTCTTTAGATGATTATTTTCTTAATAGAGAAAATACTCCAGTAGACGAAAATGGGGAGTTGGATTTTGAAAGTATCAATGCTATAGATATTAAGTTGTTTAATGAACATTTAACTAAGCTTATGGCTGGAGAAGAAGTTGAAATTCCAACGTATAATTTTAGAAAAGGTGAACGAGAGTGGCATGGGAATAAGCTTAAACTTCCTGCTAATGGAATTGTTGTTGTGGAAGGAATTCACGGGTTAAATCCTATTTTAACGTCTGAAATTAAAGATGAAAATAAATTTAAAATATATATATCTGCATTAACTCAGTTAAGTATTGATAATCACAATAGAATAGCTACTACAGATGTAAGAAAGATAAGGAGAATAGTAAGGGATTTCTTATCAAGAGGATATGGAGCTGAAGAAACTTTAAAGATGTGGCATTCTATAAGGGCTGGAGAAAGGAAAAATATCTTTGTTTATCAAGAAGAGGCAGATGCAATGTTTAATTCAACATTAGTTTATGAATTATGTGTACTTAAAGATTATGGATTGAAGGAGTTAAATAAAATAAAACCGGGAAGTCCAGTTTATGGTGAGTCAGAAAGATTAAAAGCATTTTTAAGTTTCTTTAAAACAATAGAATTTAAGGATGTACCTGAAAATTCTATTTTGAGAGAATTTATTGGAGGAAGCTGTTTTTATCAATATTAAAATAATTATAGGTAATATTTTAAGAGGTTGTATCAAAGAGATACAGCCTCTTAAAATTTATAAGAAATTATAAATTTAAGTAATAATAGACGACAGTAAGAGAGTAAGATAGGCGACTAATAATAAGTATAAAATGTAATTTGCAACAAAAGTTGACAAATAAGGATAATAATCTTAAAATTGTTATAAGGTTAAAAAGGAGGGGTTTTTATGAATAAGAAAAGATTAATTGCATTATTAATACTATCTACAGTTATGGTTAATAATTGCGTACAAGGAGTAAGCACGGCTCATGCTGAAGAATTAACTAGTACGGTAGAAGATTTACAAAATGAATACTTACCAGATGATCCAGATCCTAATGCTGGATATAATTCAGAAATTATTGTTGATAAGAATTCTAACAAAAAGGTTTCAGTATCAAGTTTTAATAACTCAATTACATGGGTGGCAGGTACATATGTATGGCCTAATAATGATGTTACAATGGTACTGGGTTCAGGAATTACTGTATATGCATTAACTTACACAACTAGTGGTAAGTTTTATGTAGCATCTAAGAAAGGATATGGATTTACTAATACTAGTGTTCCTAATCTTAGTTCTCTAGAAATTGTAGGTGGGGATAGTAATGGATTAACAATAATGGGTACATTTCCACAATATGGACAAACTCAATGGAAGTTAAGTTCTAGTACATCAACAAGTCTTGTGACAGAGAATTTTGGAAGTATAAATTATACAGCTGATCCATCTTGTAAACCTAAAAAATTATTTACTATACCAAAAGGATATAATTCATATTATCAGGCAGAGCTTAATAATGGTAATATAGTTACATTTGTATTAGCCAATTCTAATTGTTATAACTATTCAAGAACACATTGGCAGGCCTTTACAGTAGATAAAGATGAAAAAAAATTTAGACCATATATTAATAATTATACTGTAACATTTAATTATAGAACTCCAGAAGGAGCTGCTACAAGGCTTTCTAAAACTTATGGTGATTATATAGATACATCAACTATTCAACCAGAACCACCAGAAGATAAATTGAATTATATGTCATTCAAACAGTGGGATAGAAAACCAGGTGAGGTTTATAGAAATACTGTTTATAATGCAAAATATGAAGAGGCAGAGGATTCATTTTGGGAAGATGGTTTAAGATATGGAATATTAGAAACGTCATTAGATAATAATACAGTTACCCTTGTAAGCTGTGGAGATAAGACTGATGTAGATATTCCAAAGGAAGTTACTCATAATGGAGTTACTTATAAGGTAGTTAAATTACAATCAGTAGCCTTTAAGAATAATTCTAATGTGACATCAGTAAAAATTCCAGATGGAGTAACAGAGATAGAAAATGAAGAATTTATGAACTGTAGTTCATTGAAAGAAGTATTACTTCCAGAAAAATTAAAGACTATTGGCGATAGTGTATTTAAGAATACTCCGCTAAAGGAAGTAACTATTCCTGATAGTGTTGAAAAAATAGGTGTAGACTCCTTTAAGGGAACTTTATTAGAAAGTGTGGAACTTCCTTCTGAATTAAAGGAGCTAGGAAAAGGTTCATTTCAAATTGATTCCTTAGAAAAGGTAATTTTAAATAGTGACATAGTTCCTGGGAAAGATACTTTCTCAAGTAATTTGAGAGCTTTAAGAGTAAAAACAAACTTTAATGCAGATTTACAGGCAAATCTTCCAGGAAAATATTTGGAGGTATTATTCCAAGATTCTAAGGAATTTAACTTTACATTGTTTAGCAAGTGGTATGTAAAAAATGCTGAGTCAGCAGTAGGGTTGCAACAGGAGCCTAGTCATATAGGATATATATTTAAAAATTGGGGAGCATCTCTTGATAATATTACTGAAAGCATGAGATATGAAGCAGTTTATGTTGAAGATCCTAATAAGGGTCAAGAACCTGAAAAGCCATCTGGAGGTACTGGAACAGGTAGTGGTGTTGGTGATAAAGATAATAAGGAATTAAAGTCATTACAGGTAAGTGTAAGCAAGTCTAATGCTTCTAATAGAGAAGAGGGAGTTTTTGCAGTTATTGATAATATGGAACCAGGAGTGAAGTATTATTATACATTAGATGGAAGTGAGCCTACAACAGGATCTTTATTATCATCAAATGGAGTTATTAATATAGAAGCACCAGATGTTGATGAACGCTCAAATGTTATTTTAAAAGTAGTTGGAATTAAGGATGGAAAGATAAGTACTACTATAACTACAAATGTTATTACTTTTAAAGAGAAAAAAATTGATAATATGAAGAAAGTTCAGGCTGCAAAAATTATGCTTAATAAAACAATAGCAGAAAATAGAGATGAAGATGTAGTATGTATTTTATCGAATAAAGAAGCTGGTGCTGATTATTACTATACTTTAGATGGAACAGTACCAACTAAAGAGAATGGTATTAAAGTAAATACTAATGCAATAAGTATTCCAGCTCCAGATACTGATAAGGAACAAACAATAGTGTTATCTGTAGTAGGATTTAAAGATGGAGAAATTGATAGTGATTCAACTTGTGAATTTATAACTTTTAAAGCTAAAGAAGTTTCAAATGATCAAGATAAAGATGATGAAAAGTCAAAAGAATTCAAGCAAATTGTATCAAGAGTTCAAAATGCTATGGATAATTTAAAGGTAAGTAATTTGACTACTAAGTTTGGAGTTCAATTAAAAGCATTTAATGCAATACCAGTAAAAGATAAGTTTAAGTATACTGTCGAAATTAAGGATTTTAAAAAAGAAAAGTCATCTAAAGATAAGGATGGTAGTATAACATATAAAGTTGTAATTAAAGATAAAAATGGAAATGAAGAAGTAATTAATTGCAAAAAGGTTATTCCTGCCAAGTAATTGAAGTATTATCTTTATAATAAAAATGATAAGTAATTATTTAAAAAATTAATAATTACTTATCATTTTTTATTTTTACATTATATTAATAATTAAACTTGATAATGGACAACTTATTAACTAAACTATAACTAAGTAATCATAAGATAAAGGAGATGGAGTTATGACAAATCCAGGGGTTTTTGATATATTAGGTCCTATTATGGTTGGTCCATCAAGTTCTCATACAGCAGGAGCAGCAAGGCTTGGAAAAGTTGCAAGAGCTATTGCAGGAGGTAAGATTAAAAAGGTTACATTTTTACTTCATGGTTCTTTTGCAAAAACATATAAAGGACATGGGACAGATAAAGCATTAGTTGCTGGGATTTTAGGAATGGAACCAAGTGATATTAGGCTTAGAGATTCATTACAAATTGCTAAAGAAGAGGGACTTGAAGTTATCTTTAAAGAGGCAGATTTAGGAGATGTTCATCCTAATACTGTTAAGTTTTTAATAGAAACAGAAGATGGAAAAAAGAGTGAAGTTTTAGGTTCTTCTATAGGTGGGGGAAGTATATCAATAAAAGAGGTAAATGGAGATAAGGTAAAATTTTCAGGGGATTATCCAACTTTAATTATTTCACATATGGATGTGCCTGGAATAGTTTCTAAAGTTACATCTATTTTATATTATGAAGGAATTAATATTGCATATATGAAGGTGTTTAGAAGTCAAAAGGGTAGAGAAGCTACTATGATTTTTGAGACTGATGTAAAAATTGGCAAGACAGTAATTGATGAAATAGAAAGTATTGAATACATAAGTAAAGTTATTAACATAAATCCTGTTAAGGAGGATGAATAAGATGAAAATTGCTAGAAGCGGTGAAGAACTTTTAAATATATGTGAAGAAGAAGGTATTTCTTTAAGTGAGTATGCTATAAGATATGAAATGGAAAATAGAGATATATCTAGAGAAGAGCTTTTTAAAAAGATGAAAAAGAATTTAAAAGTTATGCAGGAATCTGCAAGAGAAGGTATGGATAAGGAAGTTTATTCTGTAAGCGGACTTATTGGAGGAGATGCATATAAACTTAGAAAGTATTTTGAAAAAGGTGAAAGCCTTACAGGTGATACTATGGTTTTAGCAATGGCAATGGCTTTATCTTCTTCAGAAGTGAATGCTGCTATGGGTAGGATAGTAGCATGTCCAACGGCAGGATCTTGTGGTATTTTGCCAGCAGTAATGCTTGCAGCAGGTGAAAAACTTAATAAGACTGAAGATGAACTAATTCAAGGTTTATTTGCTTCATCAGCAGTAGGTCTTATTATAGGAATGAATGCTACTATGGCAGGTGCTGAAGGTGGATGTCAGGCAGAATGTGGATCAGCATCAGCAATGGGTGCAGCAGCAGTTGTTGAAATGATGGGAGGAACTCCTAAGATGAGTCTTGATGCAGCAGCTATAGTATTTAAAAATGTTTTAGGTCTTGTATGTGACCCAGTAGCAGGTCTTGTTGAAATACCATGTGCTAAGAGAAATGCTTCAGGTGTAGTAAGTGCTTTATGTACAGCTGACTTAGTAATGGCAGGAGTAGAGTCAAAGATTCCTTTTGATGATGCATTATCTGCTATGTATAAGGTAGGAAAATCTCTTCCACCTTCTTTAAGAGAAACAGCTCTAGGAGGAGTAGCTATAACAAAGGCAGGATTAGAGCTTAAGAAGAAAGTTTTCGGTGAAGAGTAAATTGTGATAAAATAGGTTATAACAGAATAATATTACTAGGAGTGCCGGTAATGCCTGGCTGAGATTAAAGAAGCTTATCTTTAAAATTCTTTTACCTGATGTGGTTAGTACCACCGTAGGGAAGTAAAAAATTTATTGTAAGTTTAGATGAATTTAAGCAGCCCTATAAAGGCTGCTTTTTTTGACGTCTAAAAAAATTATAAAATTTAGGAGGAAATCATGGATAGAGATATATCACGTAAGGCAGCTTTAAGTGGATTATTAATAGCAATAGCAGTAGTTTTTGGAACATTTTCAATACCTATCTTTGGAGCAAAAATGTCACCTGTACAGCATTTTATAAATGTAGTTTCAGCTGTAGTTTTAGGACCAGGCTATGCTGTAGGTAATGCGTTTATAGCATCGCTTTTAAGAAATATTTTAGGAACAGGAAGTCTTTTGGCTTTTCCAGGAAGTATGGCAGGGGCTTTTCTTTCGGGATTATTATTTAGTAGGTTTAGAAAATTAGAGATGGCTTTAGCTGGGGAAGTCATAGGGACAGGTATTTTAGGGGCTTTATTGGCTTATCCAGTAGCGGCTTTATTAATGGGAAAAGAGAGTGCAGTTTTTGTTTATGTAATTCCATTTTTAATAAGCTGTACAGGAGGCGCTATTATGGCTTATGCATTTTTAAAGTTTCCTATTGTAAGACGTTTATTATTAAAGAATAGGTAATAAGAGGAGGAGTTATAAATATGAAAACAGCATTAACTATAGCAGGTTCAGATTCTTGTGGAGGTGCAGGAATTCAAGCAGATATTAAATCAATGAGTGCTAATGGGGTTTATGCCATGAGTGTAATTACAGCAGTAACAGCACAAAATACTCAAGGTGTTTTTGGAATCCAGGATATATCACCAGAAATGATTGAATCCCAGATTGATGTACTTTTTGATGATATATTTCATATTGATGCTATAAAAATAGGAATGGTATCAAAGGTTGAATCTATAAAGGCTATCTCAAAATCTTTAAGGAAGGTAAAAAACTTACCACCTGTAGTTTTAGATCCAGTTATGGTTTCAACAAGTGGGTCTAATTTATTATCAGTAGATGCTAAGGAAACTCTTATAAAAGAATTATTTCCATTAGCAATAGTTATTACACCTAATTTACATGAAGCAGAAGCACTTTTAGGTGAAGAAATTAAGACTGTGGAAGATATGAAAAAGGCATGTGTAGAATTAAAGAAGTTAGGTTCTAAGTATGTTCTTGTTAAAGGCGGTCATCTTGATACTGAAGCAACGGATGTTTTATATGATGGGGATAACTTTACTTTAATCGGTGGAAAAATTATTAAAACTAAGAATAAACATGGTACAGGCTGTACTCTATCTTCAGCAATAGCAGCTAATTTAGCTAAAGGAATGACTATGGAAGAGGCTGTTAAGGAAGCTAAGAGGTATATAACTGTGGCTATTGAACATAATATTGAACTTGGTAAAGGGTGTGGACCTACTAATCATTTTTATGAATTATTTAATAAGTAAAATGTTGTAGATACCTTTTTTATTGTTTAAAATATTGTAAAATAGATAATAGTTATTAGTAAAGGTAGGTGTTTTGTATGAATGATAGGGAAAAGGCAAAATATGCATTGAAAAAGTTTTTTGGATACGATAGTTTTAGAACAGGACAGCTTAATATAATAATGAATATTTTATCTAGACGCGATGTATTCTGCATAATGCCTACTGGAGCAGGAAAGTCTATTTGTTATCAGATTCCTGCAATTATAATGGACGGAATTACTATAGTAGTGTCTCCTTTAATATCTTTAATGAAGGATCAGGTTGATGCTCTTCAGGACATTGGAATTAATGCTGCTTTTATTAACAGCACTCAGAGTATGGATAAGATAAAGGAAATATTGAGAGATGCTTCTTTAGGATTATATAAGATTTTATACATAGCTCCTGAGAGACTTGAATCTAAGATGTTTGTTGAAATGATTAAAGGACTTAAAGTTTCTCAGATTGCAGTGGATGAAGCTCACTGTGTTTCTGAATGGGGACATGACTTTAGAATGAGTTATAGATATATAAAACCCTTTGTTGAAAGTTTAAATCCAAGACCTGTAGTATCAGCTTTTACAGGAACAGCAACAGATGAGGTTAAAGATGATTCAATTAATCTTTTAGGTTTACATAATCCATATAGATTTTTAGGAGATATTAATAGAGATAATCTTGCTATTAATGTTTTTAAAGAAGAGGATAAATTAGAAGGTATTAAGGATATTATTCAAAATCATAAAGATGAATCTGGAATAGTATATTGCTTATCAAGAAAGGAAGCTGAAAGTCTTTATTACTATTTGAAAGATATTGGTTATAGCGTTGGCATTTATCATGGAGGTCTTGATGATGAAAAGAAAAAGCAGAATCAAGAAGATTTTCTTTATGAAAGGTTTGATACTATGATTGCTACTAATGCTTTTGGAATGGGGATAGATAAATCTAATATTAGGTATGTAGTTCATTGCACTATGCCAAAGAACCTTGAATCTTATTATCAGGAAATAGGAAGAGGGGGCAGAGATGGTGCACCTTGTGACTGCTATTTATTTTTCAATAGAGAAGATATAAGAAGAGTAGAGTTTATAATAAATAAAAGTTCAAGCCTTCAAAGAAGGGAAATAGCTTTGAGAAAGTTACAATCTATGATTGATTTTTGTGAGGAATCTAGATGCTATAGAAGTAATATTTTAAGGTATTTTAATAAGGAATGGCATAGAGATTATTGCGCTAATTGTAGTAATTGTTTTAATAATGATGAGTTAAGAGATTTTACTAGAGAAGCACAAATAATTTTATCTACAGTTTATAGAACAAGAGAAGCTTATGGCATATCTGTACTTATTGATATTCTAAGAGGAATTAGAGGACCAAAGATTATTCAAAATAAATTAGATCAAATTACTACTTTTGGACTTATGAAAGAATATAGTAGTTCTTTTATAAGAGGATTAATTAAAGAGATGATAGCTGATAGCTTTGTATTGTTAAAGGAAGGAACTTATTCAATGCTTAAGCTTAATCAGAAATCTATGGATGTCCTTCTTCATGATAAGAAAGTAGTTTTATTAGTGAAGGAAGAAGAAACTGCAATAGATAAAGAGTTATTTAATGTAGTTAAAAATTGGAGAAGAGAAAGAGCGTATAAAGATGGAATTAAACCATATATTATTTTCTCAGATGCTACTTTAATAGAAATTGTTAATAAACTTCCTAAGAGCAGGGAAGAACTCATGGATATAAGAGGTGTTGGAGAAAAAAAGGTTGAAAAATATGGAGAGGAAGTTTTAAGTTTAATATCCTCTAAATAAGTTTTAAAATATTAGAGTCAAGACTTTTTAGAACATAAGTTTTTGACTCTATATTTAGTGGAAGTAAACAATTCTACAAATTAAGTGTAAATAAATAGATTTTAAGGAATAAAATTGATTTAAAGTCAATCTTCAAATAAAATATAGAAATATGAAAGTATAGAGTGAAGAAGGAGTAAAATCAATGAAAAAAGTAGCTAAATTAATTTCAACGACCATGTTAACTTTAACTTTATTATGTGGACAAACAGCCTTTGCTATGTGTAGTAAAGGAAAAGATAATTCACATGAAGTATTTACTAAACAGTCGCTAAAAATTTTACAGAATGATAAAGGAGAAGCGGTATCATCATTTTATAATAATTACAAAAATACTTTATTAGAATACTGTGTAAAACCAGATAAAGATGAAATTGGTTATGTTTTCGCATATCATTTTTATGATCCAAATACTAATAAAAATTTTCTGCCATCAGTAATACCAGCATCTAAGCAAACAGGTCTTGTCAAATTTAAAGAACATATGAAAAATGCAGTTAATAATTATAAATCTAATAAGAACTTCTCAATGCAAGAACTTGGACGAGCTTTACACTTTTTAGAAGATATAAATGTACCTCATCATTCATCAAATTTAATTGGAGGCATTACTAGCCATACTCAATATGAGAAATATATAGATAAAGATGAAACTAAGTATTTCATTGATAAAAGTAATGCTTATAATAAATTTAATTCATATAATTTTGAAGATTATTATATTTCTCTATATAATGAGTGCGCAAGGTATTCTAACTCATTTAAGGAAACTGCAAAGTCATATAATGAAGCAGACTGGGATAAGGTAGCTAGACCTACATTAAGATTGTGTCAGGAAAATATGGCTTCATTATTGTATAGATTTGAAAAGGAAGTTTCAAGATAATTTAATATTATTTAAGGAAAAAGAATAGGTATCTAATTTAGGTCCTATTCTTTTTAGTTATTATAATAAAAAATAATGAAAACATAATAAAATAACATTTATAAGTCATACATAGAAGTACAGGTTGAATATATTTTAGTAAAAGGAGGGAGTGTGTATGAACTTCAAGGAATTTATTGAAAATGATAGAGAAAATAAAAATAAGGAGAAGTTTGAAGGTACTTTCTTAGATTACTTAGAGATTTTAAAACAAGATCCACATATAGCACAGCTTGCACATGAAAGAATGTATGACATTATTTTGGATAAAGGTGTTGAAGTTTTAAAAGGAGAAGAAAATCCAAGAATTAAAAGAATTTATGGTAATGACACTATAAGAAGATATGGTTTTTTCAAAGATGATTTCTTTGGTATTGATAAAGTCATAATGAAATTAGTTAATTATTTTCACTCAGCTGCAATGAAGGGAGAAGAATCAAGACAGGTATTGTATTTAGTAGGTCCAGTTGGAGCAGGTAAATCTTCATTAGTTGAAAGCTTAAAAAAGGCACTTGAAGATGCACCACCTATATATTCTTTAAAGGGATGTCCAATGCATGAAGAGCCTCTTCATCTTGTACCAAGGCATTTAAGACCTGAATTTGAAAAGATGCTTGGTGTACAGATTGAGGGAGATTTATGTCCAGCATGTAGATATAAATTGAAACATGAGTATGGTGGAAAATATGAAGAGTTCCCGGTTGTAAGAAATACCTTCTCTATAAGATCTAGAAAAGGTATAGGGGTAGTTCCTCCTGTTGATCCTAATAATCAGGATACATCAATACTTACAGGGTCTATTGATATTTCTAAGATGGATTTATATGCTGAAGACGATCCAAGAATATTCTCATTAAATGGTGCTTTTAATGTTGGTAATAGAGGACTAGTTGAGTTTATCGAGGTATTTAAGAACGATGTTGAATATCTTCATACTATAATTACCGCTACTCAAGAAAAGTCAGTTCCATCACCAGGTAAAGGATCAATGATTTATTTTGATGGTGTAATCGTTGCTCATTCAAATGAAGCTGAATGGAATAAATTTAAGTCTGATCATACTAATGAAGCTATTTTAGACAGAATTGTTAAGATTGAAGTTCCTTATTGCTTAGAGCTTAATGAGGAAATGAAAATCTATAATAAAATACTTAAAAAGAGCAACTTTAAGGCACATATTGCGCCACATACAATAGAGATTGCTGCTATGTTTGCTATACTTTCGAGAATGAGTCCATCAGCTAAAGCAGATCCAATGACTAAGCTTAAGATTTATAATGGTGAAGAAATAGTTGAAAAAGGTACAACTAAGAGAATTGACATTAATGAGTTAAGAGAAGAAGCTGGTTCATATGAAGGAATGAAAGGTATTTCAACAAGATTTATAATTAAGGCTATTGATAATGCTCTATCTAATTCTGAATATGATTGTATAAATCCATTAAGTGTTATGGAAAGTATAATTAAGTCTATAAAAGAAATGGATATTGGTGCAGATGATAAGAAGAAGTATCTAGGTTTTGTTCAGGATACAATTAGAAAAGAATATAATAAGATTCTTGAAAAAGAAATTACTAGAGCATTTATTCATTCATTTAAGGAACAGGCAGAAAGTCTTTTCAATAATTATATAGATAATGCTGAAGCTTTTGTTAATAAGAGTAAGATTAAAGATGGTTCAACAGGTGAAGAATTAGACCCTGATGAAGATTTCATGAAGAGTATAGAAGAACATATTGGCGTTTCAGAGGCATCATGTAAGGGATTTAGATCTGATGTGACATCTTATATGTTCTACTTAGTAAGAAATGGAGCAAAGATGGATTATACATCTTATGAACCATTAAAAGAAGCTATAGAAAAGAAGCTATTAGCATCTGTTAAAGAACTTTCAAGAATAGTAACTAAATCAAGGGTAAGAGATAAAGAACAAACTGAAAAATATAATGCTATGGTTGATGAAATGAAGAAACAAGGCTATTGCTTGCATTGCTGTGATGTAGTTCTTAAGTATGCAGCTAATAATTTGTGGAAGGATTAATTGAGATATGGCCATCTTTAGGGACAATAGTAATACTCCCGTAGATCATGATAGATCAATTGAAGATAGAAGAAGACATAGACAGTTAGTAGATAAATCTATAAAAGAAAATTTAGGAGATATTTTATCAGAAGAAAGCATTATTGGTGAAGGTAAAAAGAAAAAGTTTAAAATTCCTATAAGAGGAATTAAAGAATATCAGTTTGTTTATGGAAGAAATTCTAAGGGTGTTGCAACAGGTACTGGAGAAGAGAAGCGTGGAGATAAAATAGGTTCATCAGGACAGCAGGGCGGTGCTGGAAATAAAGGAGCAGGAAATTCAGAGGGAGAGGATATTTACGAAACTGAAATAACGCTAGAAGAATTACTAGATTATATTACTGAAGATTTAGCTCTTCCTAATTTAGATAGAAAAAAATATTCTGAGATAGTTACAGAGTCTCGTGGAAAAAAACAAGGATATCAAAGACATGGAATAAATCCAAGACTTGCAAAAAAGAAAACAGTTATGTGTAAAATTGCAAGGAAACAAGGTAAGAAGAGAGCTTTAAGGGAAGCGGATGTTGATGAAAAAATTGAAAGATTCCCCTTTAAAGAGGAAGACCTTAGATATTACAGAGTTAAAACAAAGCCAAAACGTGAAAGTAATGCTGTAATGATTTTTATTATGGATGTATCAGGTTCTATGGACAGTTCTAAGAAGTTTTTGGCTAGATCATTATTCTTTGTTTTATCAAAGTTTTTAAGAAGAAAATATAATAACATAGCATTTGAATTTATTTCACATACAACAGTAGCAAAAAGGGTAAATGAATATGAATTTTTCCACAAGGCAGAATCAGGTGGAACCTATATTTCAAGCGGGTTGAATCTTGCACTTGATGTTATTGAAAAAAATTATCCACCGTCAATGTGGAATATTTATCCTGTTTATGCTTCGGATGGGGATAACTGGACAGAAGATAATGAAAAAGCTATGAAAGCAGTCAAAGAATTAAGCAGTGTAAGTAATATGTTTGGATATGCAGAACTTTTACCATCAACCTATTCAACAACAATGTATTATAGGTTTGAAAAAGAAATTAATGAAAAGAACTTTGTACCAGTTATAGTTAAGGAAAAGAAAGATCTTTGGGATGCATTAAAGATAATGTTAAGTAATGAATTAAAGGAGGAGTAGAAGGTTTTGGATTATAGTATAAAAGATTTAATGAGCTGGAATGAAAAGATAGAAGAAAAAGCTACAAAACTAGGATTAGACTTTTACCCTCAAGAATTTGAAATAATAGGATTTGATGAAATGATTGGCTATGAGGCATACGTTGGTATGCCTTCTAGGTATCCTCACTGGAGTTTTGGTAAGTCTTTTGAAAAGACAAAAACATTATATTCACTTAATTTAACTGGACTTCCTTATGAAATGGTTATAAATTCTGACCCATGTTTAGCTTATTTAATGAGAGAGAATACATTATTGCTGCAGATATTAACTATGGCTCATGTTTATGGACATAATGATTTCTTTAAAAATAATAGATTGTTTAAAGAAGGTACTAAAGCTAGTTATTCTCTAGAATTATTTAAGCTTGATGCAGATACTATAAGAGGTTATATAAATACTCCAGGGATAGGATATGAAAAGGTTGAAAGAATTTTAGATGCAGCTCATGCTATTAAGCTTAATGTAGGAAGAGTTGTAGGAATAAAAGATAAAACTGATGCAGAAATAAGAGATAATATTCTTCAAGAATATAAGAGAAGGATAGAAAATAAAAGCATCCTAGATCCTGATGAGGAAATAGTTATGCCTAATTTAGATAAAATTCCGTTAGAGCCTTATGATGATGTTGTACAGTTTATTATTAATTATGGAAATCTTCAAGAATGGGAAAAGAATATTTTAAGAATAGTTAAGCGTGAAGCAGAGTACTTTCTCCCTCAAATAGAGACTAAAACTATGAATGAAGGATGGGCATGTTTCTGTCATTATACTATACTTAATGAATTACATTTACCAGAAGGACTTCATCTTGAGTTCTTGAAGAGGCATAATGATGTTGTTGCTCCAATGGTTGGCGGTTTAAATCCTTATTATATTGGTTTTAAAATATTTCAAGATTTATATAAGAAATATGGAATAGAGAAGATATTTGAGGTTAGAGAGGTTGAAAGAGATTCTTCTTTCATAAGAAGATATTTAACAAGAGAGTTGTGTGAAGAATTAAATCTATTTGAATATGGAAAGAGAAGTTTTGATTATATTATAGAAGAAGTTTCTGATGAAAATGGATGGGAGAAAATACGAGATAATTTAGCTTTCAATATAGGATTAGGATCAATACCATATATAAGAGTTATTGATATGGATAAGAATGATAATACATTAACTTTAGAGCATGTATTTGATGGTAGAGAATTAGATATGGCTTATGCAAAGCATACCTTGAAATATATTCAAGCTTTATGGGGAAGAAATGTAAAACTAGTGAGTAAGACTATGGAGGGAAAAGATTTTGTGTTAAAGTGTGATTATTCAGGAAAAGTTGTTGTGGTTGACGGTAACAAATAAGAGTTCAGATGAATAAGGTATGTATTGTAAAAATACTTAGGAGAATTTGAATGAACTTAAAAGGAAGTAAGACAGAAAAATGTTTATATAAAACATTTGCAGGAGAATGTAGGGCAAGAATTAAATACTCTTTATATGCTGAAAAGGCAAGATGTGAAGGATTTAGATGGGTTGCAGATATATTTGATGAAACATCAGAGAATGAAAAAGCTCATGCAAGAGCAGTCTTTAATGCATTTTTAAAGAAGACAAAGTGTACTGAGGAAAATTTGTTAGATGCAGCAAGAGGTGAAGCAGAAGAAAGTAAGAAAATATATAAGGAATTCGAAAATATTGCAAGGAATGAAGGATTTATAGAAATTGCAGATTTTTATAAAGAACTTCAAGAAGTAGAGGAAAGCCATTGTAAAAGATTTGAAAAGTTAGCGGATAGAATAGAGAAAGACGAAATGTTTAAGTCTGATAATGAAAATAAATTATGGCAGTGTATGAATTGTGGTTATATACATGAAGGTAAAATGGCACCTAAAAATTGTCCTCTATGCAAATATCCAAGAGAATATTTTAAAGACTATTGTGTAATAAAATAATTTGATTAGGAGGATAGTGCATATGTTTTATAGGATTCCAGATGAATTTTTATTATATGTAAAAAAGGTGAAAGATATGAATTTAGTTTCTTCTGAATATAGAGGGGATGAAATAGAGGAAGAGGATATTTTTAAAGAGGCTGATGAAGATTATATAAGTGAAAGTATTGAAGAATAAAAATTCTTTAGAGGGCTTTCTCAAAAGAAAATTTTGCTTTTGAGGCTAGTCCTCTTAATTTAATATATAGGAAATTTAAAGCTTTTTAAGAGATAGCAAGGAGAAAAGATTGTGGGATATGAAAAAGTAATACATGGACATTACGAAGAGATAAATAATTTATCTTCACTTCTTAGAAATTATATAGAAATGTATAGGCTGTTAGTAAGCAGCACATCTGAACTTAATACTGTAGCGCCAGCTAAAAAAAGTGAAGTTAAACATTCTTTAGAAAGAATAGATGCACTAGGAGATGTAATAGATGATCTCTTAAAAATAATTAGGAGATGTGAACCATCATATATTAAATATCTTACTATTAAAAATGAGGTTATTAATGAAAGGATAGAGAAGAGTATAATAAAGACTGAACTAACTAATGAATTAGAATTTAAAAATAAAGAGCAGCCCGATGATTAGGCTGTTCTTTATTTACGTATAGGAAATTAAAAACTTTTTTTGAGAGCGAGCACTGATTATAACTGGCTTTCTGATATGTAAGTCGTCCAAT